>NZ_JBHXTL010000015.1:24241-58055 GCF_042677365.1 Kitasatospora sp. NPDC127116 | reverse complement strand
CTCGAACGCCAGGATCTCGTCGGGCAGAAGCGAATTGAACCGCCGCACCGGATTGACGGTTGTCCCGATCTTCAGTAGATCGCCTCGCCGAATGTAGTAGACAATCGGAGGCGATCGCCGTTCACTCGACGCAACAGGCAACGCCTCCGCGGACCTGCAGTGGCGCTGCTCGCCCAGCTTGACGGCGATGGCCACACTGTCTTCCGTCAGTTCAATTCCGGAGGCCTTCATCTCCTGGAGTACCTCCGCCACTGCGGCGAAGGCGGGACTGCCGGTATCAATCAAGGCCAGGGCCGGGGCGATGCTGCGCCGAACTCCGCAGCGTTCATCGAGGATCGGTCCCGGAGTGAATGGCTTACGCTGTACCACGTCAAACCTGCTTTCTCAGGTTCGGCCACGCCCGGGGGTGTTACCAGCATCCGCCGGGTCTTTAACTTGATTATCCCATCGACGGTGGAACGCTGACGTGTACTTACGCGGCTGGCTGGCAGTTGGTCGCCTCGTAGAGGCGAACCCAGTCATCGCGACCCCAGCGTGTGCCGCACATCAGGCACAGGACGCTGGTGCGGTTGATGTCCATGCGAATCTGAGCGCCGCACTCGGTGCCGTCGTCGTACTGCGCCAGGCAGGTTACTGGGATGAGGCGGGGTCGGTATCCGGTGACGGTCTGCTGCGCCTGATTGTGAAGGCTGCTGATGGTGTCGAGGTCGTAGGCGATCTCCTCGTAGTCACCGCAGGCCCAGCGCATGTTGTTGGCAAGGAACTTGACGGTGCCCGCCAGGCTCTTCTCGTAGCCGCCACGTGAGGGCAGGTGGTCCCAGTCGAGTTGAATTCGCCAGCGTTGCTCGATTTCCATGAGGACACTGACGACTCCTCCGGGCCCGCGAAGGTTGAGGGCCTGAAGGGAGACCGGCAGGGGTGGGGTTCGAGTGGCCCCGGTGACATGGCCGGCGTTGCGGGTGACCGCGCCAGGTCGAAGGACTCTCGCCAGCTGGTCGTACAGATCGGGCATCGCCTGGAGTTGGTCGGTGGCTCGTTCTTCGCAGACGTAGCAGACGAGCCGGTGGAGTTCGTTGTGGCGTAGCAGGCGGGGACAGTGGGCGCACTGGGTGTTGGGGGCGTCGTCGGTGAGGGTGTGCATGCTGGTCCTCCCGGGGCGGCGGGGTGATCAGCCCAGTGTGGCACCGATCCGGAATCTGTCACCCCGCTGCCGGGTGGACTGAGGTGAAGGGTGCCGCAGTGGCATCCGACACCTTAGTGTCAGATGTCAATCGTCAGAGTGTCGAAGCCCGCGGGGATCGTTCCTGGGTTGTCCTCGGTCACCAGGTACACCAGCTCGTCGGGGTTGTCGTCGCTGTAAGGAATCGCGTCCAGCCACGCGGCGACGTCAGGTCGCTCCCGCAGGCCGGGAATCTCCGGGCAGTGCGGGTCGGCCAGTTCATGGCCGGGGACGCGGTCGCCGGGGGCGGCGGAGATGAGGTGGATGGTGGGCATGAGAGGGCTCCTCGTGTTGGGGTGGAAGAGCCCTCCGGGGCTGATGATGTGGACAGCGTAGTGCCGCGGTCAGGCGCTGGGTGCCCACACGGGCCGGTAGTCGGGGTGGTCGGCGTACGGCGCGGCCAAAATCTCGGCGGCCCTGTGGATTCCGCAGTCGAAATGGTGCTCCAGCGGCGTGGTCCAGCCGGTGTCTGGGTCCATCGGCTGGTTGTCCGGACGGTCACATTCACTGGTGCAGAAGGGGCCACCGGGACCTAGGAGCTGCCGCTTGGCGTCGACCTCGGCCAGCACTCGCGCCGGATCGTGGCGGGCAATGTGGTCGGCGTCGGCCATGCTTTGGGGGTCATCGCTGTCCCCGGTACCCGCCACGCAGATCGCGGCGGAACCAGGGGCGCCGGCGAACACAGCCTCCTCGAACTGGCAGGTACCCGGTTGGTGCCAGTGCTTGGTTGCGTCGTGGCGCCACGGGCCTGGCGTGGCAGCTTGCGCCAACCGTTCGTCCTCGTCGAGACGGGCTCGGAGAAACTGCAGCAGGTCGGCGGTCATTGCGTTGCCTCGCCCAGAAGGCGTGTGGCTTTTGCAAAGTCCTCGGTGCTAGGTGTGCTGCCCGCGCGCAGACCTTGAGCGGTGCAGAGGATCTCGTCTGCGCGTTCGCGCGGGACCCCAACGACCTGGGCACTGATGTGGTAGCGCTTCAGAGCGAGCGCCCCGGAAACAGCCCCGGCCATGCCGGGCACGGCGCTGAGGGCAGCATCGACGCGCAGGCTCAGGCTGGCAGCGCGGAGCTCGTCCGTCCCAGGGGAGGCCATGTCTCGAACGCTGTCCTTCAGCTTGTACTCGCCGATCTTCACCCGCACCAGGTGGCCGTCGGTGCAGAGCGCCTGGAGGTCCCGGCGAACGAACTTGGCGTCCGGCCGGGGATCGTAGAGTTCCCAGGCGCGCTGGCGGGTCCAGACGCCGCCGACGCGCCAGATGGTGGCGAGAAGGTGCTGCCGGCGTTCCGCGGCTGGGGCAGCGGCATCGATAGCGATGTTGTTCACGGTCTCATTCTTCCGTGCGGGTGCCCGCCCCGGCGAATACGGGGCGGGCACCTACGGCTACTTCATCCAGGGCCAGTCCGCGTTCCGGCCCGCATCCAGCAGCGGGATCAGGGCGAACGCCGAGTCCGTCAGGCCGCCCAGCGTGTGACGGTTCCCCGAGCCCGACGGCATCGCTCCGGCCTTGTAGCCGGCCATGTTCCACATGTAGACGGGCACGCGTCGCGGGACCAGGTCGTCGATGGCGGTCTCACGAGCACCGCCGTGGCCGGACATGTTTGACGGCAGATAGCCGGGCCGGGTCTGCTCGTCGGTGATGATGATCACCCGGCTGTGGTCGCGGTAATGCTTGGCGACCGCAGACGGGATGTCCGTACCACCGTCCTGCCCGAACGCCTCCATCAGCCGCAGCACACTTCCGCCCCGTGAGACCGGGATCTCCCGGCTCTGCCCGCCGAATTCGACCAACGTCGGCTCGGCGGCGCGCAGCGCGAGTGCGGACCCGAACAGGGCGGCCTGCTCAGCCAGGGTGATGTCCGACTTGTTCGGGGTGGAGTAGCCGTAGCCGGGGAACATCGACGGCGACCTGTCGACCAGGATCAGCGTCCGACCGGGCAGGGCCGGGACGTTGGCCAGCGACGCGGACAGCGCCTTCTCCAGCGCGTTCCCCCACCGCAGGGACGTCACGTGCTTGTACGCGGCCCAGAACCGGAACGGGAACTGGCGCGACTGGGCGACCTCCATCGGATCCGCAAGACGGGCGGCGACACGCTCGGCGGCTTCATCGGAGACTCCGGCCTGGTCGAAATTCCGAAGGTTCCGCAGCAGCGCCATGTACCCCATGGACGGGATCACCGTCTCCCACTCGGCTGCGCCGAGCGGGCCCTGTAGCCAACCCGCCAGGGACTCCCACGTCATGCCAGCGTCCTTCAGGGCCACCTCGGCCCCAGAGGTCTTCAGGTAGGCGCGGCGCTCTTCGGCAGGGATGGTGCCGAAGAACGCGCGGGCGTGGAGTGTGTTCAGCGTCTCGGGGATGCGGTGGTCGCGGTTGTGCCGCCGGTCGAGGGCGTGCTTGAACAGGTCGCCCTGCCAGGCAGCCGTGGGACTGGGATGGGTGAGTTCGAGGACGTCGCCGAACCGGAATCCCTTCGAGGGGCTGTCGTACTTGAGGAGGGCCCGCTCGGTGTACAGCTGCCCGACGGCGTCCTCGATGCCTCGCTTCACGGGCTTCGGGATGTTGCGGCCGAACCGGATGGTCCAGTAGGCGAGGAGCTCGCCGGGCTCGTCGGCCCGCTGCAGCACGGATGCGATGACGGCCCGGTTGGTGGAGGTGCTGTAGGAGAGGGCGTCGCCTTCCCAACGGCCGGCCTTGTCCTGGGTCTCGTGCTGGCGGGGCACGCGGCCGCCGGCTGCGGCGAGCCGGGCGTGGACGTACTCGGCAGCTCCGACGAGGGACGCGGTGCGCAGGTTGGCTTCGGTGCGGAGCCAGCGCAGAAGGCTCGCGGTCCAGTCAGGATCTTCGACGGCGAGCTTGCGGACGAGGCTGCGGTAGCGGTCGTCACGCTCACCGGCCTTCTCGTAGAAGGTGTCGATGCCGACGGTGTTGGCGACGGCGAGGAGGAAGAGCTCGCTGCGGTCGTCACGGAGGTGACCGGTGGCGCCTTCGGTCGTGTGGGCCGTCGTGCCGGTGGTGGTCACGGGCGATGCTGCCGCGGGCCGGGTGTTGCGGGTGTTGAACCTGGACATGAAAAAACCCCTCACTGTGGAGGGGAGGCTTCAGCATCGGGGTGCCCGAGGTCGAGGGCGGATACGGCGACAAGGCGTCCTGGGCCGCTAGACGACACCAGCCTCGCGGCTGGCGACGGGATTCGAACCCGCGTCTCCCTCTTGAGAGGAGAAGTAGCCGTGTCCTGCGCACCGGGCATCCCGGATGCTGTGCCTCCCGAGATCAATGCGGACGGCGGCGTGATTCGTTCCAAGAAGTAGCCGCGGTCCTGCGCACCGGGAGGTGCATAAAGTTGTTGCGTTGATCGTACCCCGAAAGGCTGACTTGTCATCCTATTTGGAGGTCGCGTCGGATGGAGTGTCAGGCCTCGTGCGTCGGCGGCAGCGAGAACCGCCTGACGGGCCCGACCTTCTCCGCCAGGATGCCGTGCTGCCCCCACACCTCCAGGGCGCGCCGGGCAGTGTCCGGGCTGCTGAACGGGCCGTTCTCGACGAGGTCGGCCTTGGTGGCGTAGCCCTGGTCCTCGCACAGCTGCAGGAACACCTTGTACAGGCCGGGGAAGTCGTCGCGGCCGAGTGCCTGCCCGTCCGGGTAGGCGATGGACAGCTGCTCCGTACGAGCCGCGGTCCGGCTCTGCGGGGCGAACCGGCCGACCGGCTCCCTGACCGGCGCATTGGCGTGCAGGTGTGCCACGTCGGCGGCAATGTCCTCGTCGGAAACGTACTCGGACCGGCACCGCGGCGGGTTGGTCAGCGGCATCTCTGGGCAGCCGAGGTAGAACTCGCCCGGCCGCTGCAGCCTCTCCGGTGCGAAACCGTTGCCCTTGCAGCCCTGGCCGAAGATGAACGCAGAGTGCCCGGCCTCGCCGACGCGGGTGCTGATCCGGTTGCCGTAGTTGCCGCGGGCGTCCGTATTGCCGCCGAAGACCTTCGCTGACGGCTGCTGGGTTGCCGAGACGAACATGATGCCGTTGTTCCGTGCGATGGCCAGCAGGGACTCGTACGTCGTCGCGACGTCCTGCTCGGCCGGCCCCATGTCGGGGTCGAACTTCCGCAGTTCGGCTTCTTGCTTGCGGAGCACCTCGTCCTGGCGGATCAGCTCGGCCAGCTCGTCCGTGATGACGAACCATGCGGGGCCGTGTACTCCCGGGATCCACTTCCGAACCGCGGGTCCGCCAGCAGCAAGGGACTGCTTCGACAGCTCTTCCAGGCGGGCGCCGCGGCGGTCACACTCGGCGCGGATGAACTGCAGCAGATCGCGGGCTTCTTCGGGGGTGCGGGCGAGCTTTTGCATCTTGGGTTCCCAGGGGCCGAGTTCGACCGCGCCGGGCTTCATGTCGATGCCGAAGAGCTCGACGTGCTGCTTCCTGAAGAGCTTCTTGATGATCAGGTTGATGATCCCGGACTTTCCCCAATCCGAGGCGCCGGCGACGAGCGTGTGCCGGTACATCAGGGTGAGGTAGACCGGGCGGCCGTACTCGTCCCAGCCGATCCGAATTGGCTTGGCTACATCGTCGGAGTCGTCATCGGCGTAGGGGATCACATCGTTGTGGAACGGCCCGGCGGAAGTACGGAGGTCGGGCTGCTGCACGGTGGCCTCCTCCTCTTCGAGGCCGATGCTGGTGCTGGAGGGTACGAGCCGCCCGTTCTCGGTGGATAGGTCACTGCCGGTGCTGGACGCGGCGGCCTTAAGCGCGGTCTGGCCCTTGTCCATCTGGACCTGCACGTCGATGCTGGCGGTCGCGTTCGCAGTGGCGGTCGCCTTCGACGGCAGCTGCTTGTGGTCCTTGCGGTACTTGATGAGCCACGGCACGTAGACGGCGTAGGCGGCGCCGGTGGTGACGGCGGTCGCGGTGAGGGAGATACCGCCGGGGCCGGCGCCGACCGCGGTGGCGACGTCGGCGAACGTCAAGGCGCCGGAGCAGCCAGCGCGGATCAGCAGGTCGTTCTTCCGCTCGATCCCCAGGAACGCCCCGGCCCCGGACAGGACGGCCAGGCTCGCGTAGGCGGCGGCCCCCCAGCCGCCGACCCCGGCGAGGTACTGCCACCAGCCGAGCCCCGACACGGCGCCGACGACTGCGGCGGGCGCGAGCTCCATCCGGTAGCGGACCATGTGCGCGCCGGCTCGGTTGGCGACGGCCACACACGCGGCGAAGAGGCGCTTGGAGATCGCCAACTTGGCCTGGACGGGCAGGCGAAGGGGCATCTGAACCGGCGGGACGGCCGGCGACGACGAAGCCACGAGGTCCTCGACAAGGCGCGTTTCCGCAGGTCGCGTCTCCAGGACGGTCGTCGTCGTCGGCATCGTCGTCGCGGTCGTCGCCTGCTCGACCGACTGCGCGCGCTGGGGGCGGGGCAGGAACGGGAGCACGTTGTCGGCCCCGGCGGGCGTGAATTGCTGGGCCACGGGGGCCTCCTTCGGATCGATACGGCGGGGAAGTTGAGGTGGTGGGCTGAGGGCAGGTGGCGCGCGCCCAGCGAAGCTGGACGCCGCCATCAGACCGTCAGGCCGAGCGCGGCACGGCGGGCCTACAGGTAGCCGCCGGTGCCCTGCTGCGGGGCGCCGGACGATGCGCGGGACAACACGGTGCGTACATACGACGCATCAGTGGTGATGCCGTGCGGCGCGAGCGCATCAGCGATCTGCTGCGCCGTCGCATCGGGCAGCGCATCACGCATCGTCCGAACCGCGGCGGCCTTCGACAGCGCCGTGAAGTCGACGTCATGCGGCGCCTCAGGCGCCTCATCGAGTGATGCGGCCGACGCGGCGGCCTGCGGCACAGTAATGATGCGAGGAGGCGCATCACTGCGCTGACGTGCGGCTTCACTAGGCGCATCATGCGCCGCACCGGACCGGCCGGGCCTCGGTGAAGCGGCGATGGCCTGTGGCTGCTGCAGCGTGATGACGATCTGCTGCGCCTCGTTGCCACGTGATGCGGTGATGCCCTGATGCGGTTCGGTGATGCGCTCGATGTGATGCGCATCGTCGGACGATGCGGCCGCATCAGCCTGCTTGTCGATGACGCTGAGGCGCGCCCCGACGGTGCGGCGCATCACCTTGTGTGACCGCCCGGGGAAGAGGATCCAGGCGAGGCCGGGGATCACGGGCAGAGCCGTGGGGACGCGGCCCTGGCGACGGAGTGCCTCGCGGTGCTCGTAGCGGTGCCACATCTCGAAGGACAGCTCGGCGATGACGGGCGCGGCGGCGAGGATGACGCCGCCGACGAGCCCCCACTTCTCCAGCCGGGCGTGGGTCCAGTTGACCCAGGAGCTGGTGGCGACCATGGCGAGCATGGCGAGCCGGGGGGCGAGGCCACTGTCGGGGCTGGCGGCGTACTTCTGGGACAGCAGCGCGAAGAACAGGGCGGCGATGTCGAACATGCCGGCGCCGAAGAACGCGACTTCCTTGGGAGCCTGGAACCTGCTGGTGAGGAGGGTGTAGATGGACCAGGTGCCGACGGTCAGTGCTGCGCCCATGACGAGGAAGAGGGCGCCGCGGATGAGCTTGTCGGTCCCGTTGGTGTTCTCGTGCATGGGGTCGGGGCCTTCCTAGCGGGTGGTGGGCGGCTGGTTGGGGGCGATGGCGTGGGCGGTGCTGGTGAGGGCCCACAGGACTGCGGTGGTGGCGGCACGGAGGCCGTGGGCTGCGCCGAGGAGGAGGGCGGCGGCGGTGACGCGGAGTTGGTTGTGGTGGCCGGCGAGGAGGTGGGGAAGGTTGAGGCGGAGCAGTGCGGCGGCGAGTGCGAGGACCGCGTACTGGGTGAGGACGGCGGCGAGGAGGGTGGTGACCGCCGCCCCGGGGGTCTGGGTGGCGGCCAGGCCGGCAAGGGCGAGGCTGGTGGTGGTGAGGGCTTGCTGTTCGGCTGGGGCGGCGGTGCGGGCCATGGCGGCCTCCGTCGGATGGCGGGTTACTTCGTCCAGCGGTAGGCGGTGGACGAGATGAGAGCGGCGAGGAACGCGATCGCGGCGAGGTGGGCGGCGCGGAGGGCCTTGTCGTGCCGGTGCGGGTTGAGGAGGAACCGCAGGTAGTGGGGCATTTTCAGCTCCAGGGGCTAGAGGTTGATCTCGCCGATGTTGAGGACCCCGACGTTGCCGTCGATGACGGTGTCAACGGGGCCGTTGAACACCATGCGAACGCCGGGACGCTGCCCCTTGCGGCAGGTGGCGGCGTGCTCCTGGGCCTCGCGGTGGATGAGGTGCTCGGGGCCGCTGGTGCGCTGGGAGTCGTCCCAGCGCTCCTTGTGGCAGCCGGTGCAGTAGGCCGTGAACTCCGTGCCGCGCCGCCGGATCTCAACGGTGTGACCGCCGGCGGTCGGGTAGTGGGTGAGTACGTCGTTGGACATGCAGGGCTCCCTACTTCGTGGTGATGACGAGGTCGACCACGGTCCCGGGCACGCGATGCAGGGCAGCGAGGCCGGTGGCGAGCGAGCCGAGGGTGTGCGGGGAGGTGACCGTGTTGGTGCTGGTGTTGTTTCCCCGGTCGGTGTGGAGGGTCATCAGGTAGCGGCCGAGCGGGACGGGGGTGTTGGCTCCGTGGTGGAGCAGGGACATGGTGGACATGACGGCGGGGCCTCTCAGGTGCGGGCTGCGACGGCGCGCAACAGGGTGTGAACGTCGTGCTGGGTAGTGCCGGGACTGGTGGTTAAGGAGGCCTCAGGAGAGTCCCCGGCGGAGGGTGTCGCAGTCCTGGCAGTGGTACTCGGTGAACCAGGGCCGCATCAGCTCCACCTCGGCCCGGATGTCAGTGCTGCCGCAGAGGCAGGTAGTGAAGTCCTCGTGCTCGTCGTCGAGGGCGTCGATGTCGTGGTCCATGGACAACTCCGTCAGCCTCGGTCTGCGGCGGTGCGCAGCAGATGGTGGACGCCGAGGTCGTAGGGGTCATGGGCGTGCAGGTGGGTGCCCTTGATAGTGGTGGAGACGTACTGTCCACATCGGGCGCAGTCGCCGCTGATGTAGGCGTCGACCAGACCTTTTCGCTGGTCCCGAGGCTTGCTGGCCATGTGATAGACGGTGGCCACGTTGTAGAAGCCAATGGAGCCGCAGGGGCACCGCAGGGCATGAGGCAAGGACAGCCTCCTCGTCGGGGTCAAGCGCGCTGTGCGGCGCTTTGGAGAAGTCGGTGGACGTCGTCCTGAGTAGTGCTGTGCAGGTCGTTCCAGGTGTCGACCAGCAGCGAGTGGCCGAGGCGGCCGAGGGCGTTGCCGATGGCGAGGCGGGCCCGCCAGGTGGTGGAGGCGTCGCCGTAACCGGCGGCCAGGACTCGGACGTGGGCGCCTAGGACGCACACCGCGCCGGTCTCATCCCAGAGTTGGCCCTGGGTCCAGCCATGGGCCGTGATGTAGCGGTCCATCAGCTGCAGGTGCTGGCGGACGGTGACGCGGATGACGGGGCGCCGACGAAGAAGCCGGCCGGTGAGAGTCTGGGTGGGGGCCGGCGCGGTGTGCCACCAGGGCTCGACGGCGCCGGCGTTGGGTTTGGCCGGGACGGTGTGGGCCTCGGCGATAGCGGCGCGAAGTCGGGCCCGCCAGGCAGGCTCAGGGGCGATCGCGGCGAGGTAAGCCTCGATCTCACGGACCAGAAGGGGGCCGTACAGGTCCGGGTCGATTTCGAGTGTCGCGGCGGCGGCCATGTACGGCCTCCCTTCCTGATCAACGAGTGCATGAGGGTTTGGTGGGCGGCCGCCTGCTGGGACTAGCTGCGCGAGGTGTAGCTGCGCGGCCCATGGGCGGACCAGAGAACAGGGGCCCAGAACTCGGTGGCCCCGCCGGTCAGGCTGTTCGCCCAGTCCCTGGCGGCACTGGCGTCGGCGTCCGGGTCCGAGGCGAACATGCCGTCGTGGTAGCCGAGGTTCTGTCCGTCGGCGGTGGCGAGGAGCCAACCCCACCGGCGATCCGGCCCGATGCTGCCGGAGGTGAGGGTGTACTGCATGGTCAGATGGCCCGGCAGTCCTTGGCGTGGGCGTCAGCAGTCTGCTTGGCCTTCTGCTCCGTTTCGGCTGTCAGCGGCTTCTCCGTCCGGCAGCCGGGGCAGGTCCACGTGTAGATCGGGTAGTCGCCGGGGAAGTCCCGCTCGCTTTCGATGGCGATGATGTGGCCGCCGGTGGTGCGGTACTTCGCGATGATCTTCGTCTGCATGAGTGGTAGTCCTACTTCTCGCGGGTGGTGTTCTGACGTCTCGGCCATGCGAGGAGTGCGACGTCTGCGTGGTGTTGCACCCCTCGCGGTAGGCGGTCTGTCAGGCGGGCAGGAGCGCGCGCAGGTGGCTGATCTCGGCGCCGACGGCGCGGATCTGGTCGGCCAGGCGCCGGCGCTTGGCCGGGTCGTCGACCGTGTCCACGAAGTCTCGGGCCAGGCGGGCGGACTCCATCTCGGCGGCGGCCAGCTGCTGCTCGATGGCGTTCATGCGATCCTCCGGGAGGTGGTCAGGCCGCGAGAGCGGCGACGGTGGCGGGGTAGTCACGCTCCAGCCGCTGGACGAGCTGTCGGTGCTCGGGGCTGGAGAAGAACCGGTCGAGCGCCCCGGCACCCATCCCACGCTCCATCTGCGCGTCCTGCTGGGCGGCCCATCGGTCCTCGTCCTGATGCGTCCACTGCACCTTCGTGGTCAGCGGGCCGTGCTGGCGCCACAGCCCCCAGGAGGTCGCGGTGCTGCCGACGACGGTCCACTGGCCGGTCAGCGGCCCCCAGGAGGAGCGGCGGTCGAACGTGGCCGTGCCGTGGACGGGGCGGCCGATCCGGCCGGCGCGGACGTGGTCGAGGCCGAGCACCGGCAGCGCCGTGTAGTAGGTGACGCCGGCCTGGACGGCGCGCGCCCACTCGTCGTGCTCGCGGCGCACCTGGCGCATCGCCCGCTCGCCCAGCATCCGGTCGTCAATGGCGGCGATCCGGCCGCTCGCGTGGCGCGCGGCGGCGCCGAACAGGTCACGCAGGCCCATAATGGTGTCTCCTGTCTACTCAGTTGGGTGGCGGGGAACCCGGGGCGGCCGACGATGCTTGCCGGCTGTGCGGCCGCCCCGGGGCGTAGCTAGGCGGGTCGGATCTCGTGGGACCAGACCGGGGCCTCGCGGCCCTGCTCGTCCGTGGCCCGGAGGAGCTTCCCGCTCGACGACACCGCGGTGACGGTGACGCACTCGCCGACCTGATGGCCGTTGGGGCTGACGGGATCCGTGACGACGACCTTGTCGCCGATCTTGTAGGACACGCGGTCTCCTCTACTCGGGCGTGATCTCGTGGGCCCACACAGTGGCCTCGACGCCCTGGTCGTCGTGGGTCTTCACGAGGCGCTGGTCGGCCGAGACCGAGATAACGGTGAGGCGGTCACCGACCTGGTGGGCGGTCGGCTGGGCGGGACGAGTCACGATGACCGTGTCGCCGGTGGTGAGCATCGTGGTCTCCTCTTCTGGGTCAGATCCGGGTCAACTGGACGCCGAAGCCATAGCCAGGCCGGCGCAAGTGCTGAGGCAGGCCGTCGATCAACGTGCGGCAGATCTGGTCGTGGCTGCGGTGGCCGTCGATCACGGTCTCGCCGTCGACGGTCTCAACCACGCGGCCTCGGTCGGTCACGGTGATGGTGAAGGCGAATCGCACGGAGTCTCCGGGGGTCTCAGGCAAACAGCCGCTGGAACAAGTGGCCCTCGCCCTGCCGGTGCTTGACCGAGCTGTACTGCTCGATCTCCCTGGTCAGCTGCGCGTTGCGCTTCCAGGTGCGGTGGCCGTCCTCGACGTTGGTGACGAGAATCCGAGCAGCGTCGGGGTCCTGCTGGATGAGGTACTGCCGGTTCGCTTCCATGCGGCGGGCATCATCGACCTCGAACGGTTCGAGATGCATCCGGCCGATGAACCGGTCGAACATCAGACGGCCTGGACGCGGTACACGTCGACCTGGCCGGCCGGGAGGTGCAGGTACTGCTCGGCGAACGCCCGGACCTCCCCGTCGGTGACGTTCCCGTAGGTGTGCACCGGCTTGTACAGCGGGTCCCGGCCGTCGGGGTGGCGCAGGATCAGGCGGGCGGGCTCACCCAGGATCTTGTCGATGGCAGTCATCGCGTGTTCCCTTCGCTGTTGATGGAAGTACAGGGCTCGGTCACCCTCGGGTGTCCTCGATGTGCTGGTCGACAAACGCCGCCGCGGCCTCCCACACGGCGCGGTCGTTCGAGTAATCCGTCAACACCGGCGCCGTCGACAGACCACAGCTGCACGTCACCCAGCTGTCACCCGTCACCTTGTCCGGCCGACTGCGGTGCCGCGAAGCAGCGATGTGGCTGCTCCCGTACGCCCGAAACACGGTGGTGACCGAGTCACGGTCCGACAGATCCGCCGGCCAGTTCTTCGGCTCCACGTCGTGGCGCAGATACACCTGGTGCTCCTTTCAGGCGGCGGCCGGGTAATACCGGCCGGCGCCAAGTCGGTAGAGAAGTTCGGTCGCATGGGCATCGACCAGGTCCTCGTTCGCATCGAGGACCGCGTTCACCGCGGCATCGCGCTCGACCGCGGTCGCATCCGGACGAAGCCGGCCCAGCGCAACCTCCACGCTCACGATCCCGTCGAAGCGCTCCTGCATCGTGGCCATCAGGCCCCTCCCTTACTGGTGTTGGCGTTCTCGGCATCATGAAGGCCGGCGATCGCGGCGCGAACCTCGGCATCCAGAACACGCCGGATGTGTGGCGGCCGATCGAAGCCGTCCGCGTAGGCGATGTAAGCCCGCTCCAGCCGCTCCCTCGCAGCCACAACCTCGGCGCTGACAGAGTCAGCAGCCATCAGACGGCCCGCCAATCAGACGCGATCTCCCAAGTAGCGGCAAAGCCGTTGGCCTCGGCAGTGGCAATCCGCCGGTCACGTTCGGCCTCGCTGTAGGCGCTGTAGCCCGTCGCGGCCGGAGAAACACCGTGGCTGGCGAGGGTCCTGCCGATCGGGTCGAGGTACGGACTGCCGTCAGGGTTGAACACCCGAACGATGTAGACGATCGCGTCAGGCGCGGCCATCAGCCGGCGTCCGTCGGGACAGCCAGCGGAGTGTCCCGGTTCGCCCGGTAGAGGGCAGCCAGCTCACTGCCGTCCGTGGTCCGGGTGTTGAACCGGTCCGTGACCTCCTTGAGGATCACCTGGCAGGTCGCGTCGTCACCAGCGCGGCGAGCGGCGCGGTAAGCGTCCGCAGTCTCGTGAGGCTTCACTTCGACGGCGGATTCTGCGGCGGCGGGACGGGGTTCGGACGGTGACCGTAACCACCATTCACGGTGTGATCACCACCGTTGGCGAACGCACTGAGCACAGGAACCTCCTTGACGTGACGCTGACCGATGAACGGCGCGCCAAAGGCGGGGGTGGGGCGGGAGGGTTGCGGACCAGGCTCGACAGGATCGAGACCGGACCACAGGTGGTGGTTGAGGCCGGCCATCAGGCGGCGTCGACCATGTCGTGGATCGCCTGGAGCTTGGCGGCTACGACAGCTGCCGGGATGCGGATAGCCCCGCCACGGCCAGCCTTGCCTCGCGACCACTGCTTGCCATGGCGGATCGATTCGAGCTCTCCGTCCTGCACCCAGCGGTAGATCGTCGGGACGCTGACCCGGAGCGCTCTCGCGACCTCCTTCACGGTCAGGACCGGCGGACTCTCGGGCAGCATGCTGAAGCCCTCCTTCCGAGGGGTTCTCGTTGGCTGATGAGTCCAACTGTATAGCTGTTCTTGAAAGGCTGCAAGGTTCTCGCGTGGTTTTCGGCTACCGCTTGGGCAACCTGGTGGCTTAACTTGATATGCAGCAAGGTGTTCGAAAGTGCAGGCGAGGGGAGGTGCGGTGGCCATGGCAAGCGACAAGGTCGACGCTTCGGAGGCTTACCTGAAGCCGCCGGATGCAGGCTCGGCCGACCCCTGGACGACGCAAGCCAGCGCAGCCGGGGGAGTCGGCAGTCAGCGATTGATCTCCGCCGGCGTCGTTCCAGCGCCAACGCGAGTCGCTAGCGCCCTGGGGCTCGCAGCTGGACAGTCGGTCGTTTCTCGAAAGCGACTCGTTCTGCTGAACGGCAGGGCGGTTGAGGTGGTGGCCTCGTACTTTCCTGTTCAGATCGCAGGAGGAACTGCCCTCGCCGAACCCCGCCGAATCAGAGGCGGGGCCGTGGCGCTGCTGGCCGACCTCGGATTCACAGCGGCCTCTGCGCCTGAAGAAGTCAGAGCGAGGCCCGTATCCAGCGAGGAGCTAGAGCTTCTGGATGCATCAGCTGACGACTGGGTCTTTGACGTCTTCCGGGTGGTCGTCGACCAAGTCGGCGCCCCGTTCGAGGTCACGCAGATGACCATGCTTGCCCGTGAGCGAACTCTCCACTACACCGTCCAGATCGGCTGACCATGGCAGACCAAGAACCCACCACCCCCAAGCAGAAGCTCACCTACGACCCTTGGGCGCAGCATGAACTCATGGCCAGCTACCTGCGCGAAGGGATCCTGAACGGAGACTTCCCTCCGGGTAGCAAGCTGCCCTCAACCCGGGTGATGCAGGAGAAGTTCAGCGCGGCACCGCAGACCATCAAGAACTCGAATGACCTCCTCGCCAAAGAGGGGCTAGCGGTTAGCCATCGCGGTAGCGGCATCATCGTCCGCCCACACCGGCAGCGGACGCTGATCCCAGCCGAGACAAAGGCGCCGGCGGCCCCCGGGGAGGCGTACAGCTGGATCGGTGTGGCGGAGCAGAAGGGCATGCGCGCCTCCAGCGAACTGCTGTCGGTCGGGGCGGTCGAGCCCTCGGCAGACGTTCGTGAGGCGATGGATCTTCCGCGTGGTGGCCTCGCGGTCGAGCGGGTCCAGGTGCTGTCGCTCGATGACCAGCCGACCGAGCTGGTGAAGTCCTACTACCCGCTTGACCTGGCAAAGGGCACGGCGCTGGAACAGAAGCGGAAGATCAAGGGAGGCGCGCCGCGGCTGCTCGCCGACATGGGCCACGATCCAGAGCGATGTGTCGACAAGGTCTCTGCTCGAATGCCGACTATGGAGCAGTTCCTTGCGCTCAAGATGCCCACGAGGGAACCAGTGCTGCGGACGCTGCGGACAGTGTTTGACCAGCACGGAAGGGTGATCGAGGTGACCGTCATGGCGAAGGCCGGCTACCAGAGCGAGCTTCAGTACGAGTTCTGATCCCCGGCCGGCCGTGGCGTCGGGCGCCCGGGTGCTGGAGGTGTTGAAGCCAGGGACTCGGGCCGGGAGCCGGCCGGTTCTGAGCGTCGCTTCGCGGGTCCTGCGGCTCCTCAAACGTGCCGACGCGAGGATCAGTCTTCCGGTGAGATTCCGGGGCCGTGCCACGCGGTAGCACGATCAAGCGCTACGGTGACTGGGCGCCGTTTTGCACAAAGGCGCTGGCGGGTCGTGCCCGCTTGCCAAGGACCCGTCGCCACCGGGAGAGATCAATGACCGCCCACCAGCCGTGGAGCATCGAGCGCATCGCTGCGGCCCTCGGCAATCCGACTCTGGCCCAGCGTTTCCTCGGCGAGATCAACAAGGCCCCCGCCTACCGGGTGATGGAGGTCTTCGCGAAGTGGCAGGGCGTCGCCGAACGCCTTGAGGAGACCGCTGCCCGTGTTGAGGAAGCGCGCGCCGCGGAGGCTGCCGGCCTACCCATCCCCGGGGAGTGGGTGGACGTCACCGAAGAGGTCCAGGCCGAGGCGGCGCGGATCCGGGCGCGCGGGGCCGCGTGATCCGACTGTTCGGGTGACGGTGGTCAACGACTCACGCTACGCTCACGCTCGGTAGCCCATCTGCCACTAGATGCCACCCGCGCGACCCTCAGGGCGCCGCTGATCACCTGGACAGCGAATGACCTACTCCCTGCAGTGCAGCCGGATCGTTGAGGCGGTCTGGGACTCGCTTCCGCAGCCCGTGTCCGAGAGGCTCGCCGCCGCCCTTGCCCGTGCCTGCGACGACCCGATGGGCGAGACGGAGCCCTGGGGGATCGATGACGGGGTGACACGGATGCTCGTCCTCAGCGACGTCTTCGCGGTGCTGTACCTGGAGCACTCGGCGAAGGCGCTGCACATCTACCAGATCGACTACCTGGGCTGACTGCTGCCCCCCATGCGCCCCCTCCAGCCTGTCCTGGAGGGGGCGTTGCCGCGTGCGGGGGCGCCTTTTGTCTTGATGGCCCCGACCCCACCGCCGAGAGCTCGGGAAGCTACTTCCCGAAAGACAGTCTTTATGGGAAGCTACTTCCCGTGAAGACGCTGATTCGCCACTGCTGCGGTCACGAGGCCATCGCGAACATCACCGGGCCAACCGCCACCCGCGACAACCGAGCCGACTGGCTCGCCACCCAGCTCTGCCCCGACTGTGCCCGCCAGCAGCGCGCCCAGACCAACGCCAGCGAAAACCAGGCCGCCACCGACCGTGCCCGGTCTGCTGGCTGGCCCGTACTCACGGGCACCCCCAAGCAGACGGCCTGGGCCGAGAGCATCCGCGCGGATGCCATTGACTCGATGTCCGACCGCCTCCGCCAAGGCCTTCCCGGCGACATCGCCGACCAGGTACTCGCCCTGTGGACGCCGGCGGCTCTGCGTGAAATTCGCGCCGAATGGTGGATCGACCATCGGGCCGGAACGGTTCGGGCGGTCAACTCATGCACGTTGACCGCCAAGGAGCGGTCCGCCATCAACTACCTCATTAGTGCCGCAGGAGGAAAGCCGTGAAGGAGCAGGGCAGCGAAGAGCTCGAAGCCGAGGTCACCCTGCTCCGCAGGTGCCACGACGCCTACGCAGGCGCACGCGACCGGCTCAAGGCCGCAGGCGAGCGGGCGGCAACCGCCGAGGTGACCCGGCGCGCCGCGATCCGTGAGATGGGCCAAATCCTGACGGAGCACCGGGAGGAGCGCGCCACCTATCCACCCGACGAGAGACGCCACTGGCGCATCGACATGGAAGACGCCCAGACGCTGACCGGCCTGAGCCGGCGCACACTCTCCGAGGCGGTCGGCGCTGCGAGCACCGCAGTCCCGACCGACCGCGACTTCCAAACCTGGTCGGACCGAGCGCTCGCCGCCCACTGCCGGGCCTATGGCTCCATGTCTCACGATGCCCCCATCGTGGAACTGCACCGCCGCCACCCCCGCCTGGCTGGATTCAACGCGGCAATCAAGGCGCTCCAGGATGTGGACTTCAGGAGGTCGACGGCCGCGAACCCTGACTGGTTCGACATGACGGCCAACGACGACTTTGGCGAGCCGAGCGCCGACCTGCAGCTCCTCCAAAGCCTCTACCGGCAGTACATCGATGCCGTCGCCGACGGCAGAGCGCCGGCCTTGTAGGGCCGGGATATCCGCCAGGACAACTGCCCGTTCCTCAACCGGACTGGCCCGCAGTGCAGCAGCGTTCGAGGCTGTCAGTGCCTCGCGACATAATCGACCGACCGCCACTCATAGGCCGGACACGGCACCGGGCTATGGTGTGAGCAGAACTCAAAGGGGAGGCAGAGATGGCAAGCGTCCACGACGTGGCCGCGTACATCCTGACCAAGGACGGTCCGATGTCCGCGATGAAGCTCCAGAAGCTGGCCTACTTCTCGTTCGGCTACCACCTCGCGTGGGACGACGAGCCGCTGTTCTCCGAACCGTTCGAGGCCTGGGCCAACGGACCCGTCGCACCGGCCCTGTACGCCGACCACCGCGGCCGCTACAGCCTGTCCGCCGGCGACATCGACGGCGACCCCGAGCTGCTCACCGCGAGCGAGCGCGAGTCGATCGACGTCGTCCTGGAGAACCTCGGCGAGTACTCGGCACACCAGCTGTCCGAGGCCAGCCACCACCAGGACGGCCCGTGGCAGATGGCCCGCGAGCGGGCCGGTGCGCGGGACCTGGAGCGCAGCAACGAGGAACTGCGCAACGAGGACATCGCCGACTACTTCGGCGCGCTCGTGGCGACCGCCGAGTGAGCAGCAAGAAGCGCATCGCCGCCACGAAATTCCCAGGCCAGCGCAAGCCGGAGAAGACCGTCGGTGACCTCGGCAAGGTGCTGCCGAACTCCGGGAACTCCGCGGACCGGATCTGCTGGCGCTTCACCCACGTCGACCACGACGGCCCGTGGGGTCTGGCGAAGCTCTCGCCGGCCGAAATGGAGTACCTGCTGAAGAAGCTCGCCGACGTTGAGAAGCAGACCGTTCGGGAGATCTTCAACCAGAGTGCCGACCTGGGGAAGCACTACGAGACACACGACCTGCCCAGCAAGGCTGCGCAAGAGCGCCTCGTCGAGCTGCAGTTGAGCGACATGACCCGCATCTCCCGCCTGCGATTCAAGGGCAAGGAGCGGCTGTTCGGGTTCCTGGTGGACAACGTCTTCCACGTCGTCTGGTGGGACCCCGAGCACGAGATCTGGCCGTCCCAGAAGAGAAACACCTGAGCACGACGCTGCGCCCCACCCAGTAGACCTGGAGTGGGGCGCAGCTGTGTGGTCAGCGGACGTGGTTGATGAACAGCTTCGAGCCGTCGCGCAGTTCCGCCGTCGCGCCATGGCCGACGGCCGGCGGGATCGGCCGCGCCAAGAACACCTCCACAGCTGCGATCTCACCTTGATCGGCGGTCAGCAGTGCCGCAAGGGGCCCGTGCTCGACCGCGGCCAGGTCGTTCAGCTGCTCCGGCATCGCGGGCCCGGTCGGCTTCTTCCCCAGGACCGGCACCGGGCAAGGTGGCGGCGTCGCCGAGAAGGAGCTACTGGAAGCGGGCAGGAACCTGGGGGCGTTCCTACGATCTTCGGGGGCTGACCGTAACGCTACCGCAGCGCTGCCCTGGGGCCGGTGCATGCCCGAGCCGAGTTGCGGATAGCATTGCGACATATCAAGAAACCCTGTATGGTTTGCCGCATGGTAGACGACAGTCAAACCGACGGGGATCCACCCGGACGCACCGCGCTCTATCGGTTGCGCGACAGTCGCGGGCATCTTCTCTACGTGGGAATCACCAGCAGCCCCGAGAATCGCTGGCTGTCCCACGAGCAGACCAAGAGCTGGTGGCCGAACGTAGTCAGTCGCGATCTCACCTGGTTCGACGATCGCGAATCGGCTGCGGCGGCCGAAGTCGCAGCGATCAAGACGGAGCTCCCGCGGTTCAATCACTCCCACAAGCCCTCCCCGCTCCACGAGCGGCTCGAACCGGTCGATTGGGCCCGCTACGACGCCACACAGCGGCACCCGCTCGACCGACACCTCGTGATCGCATCCGTACTGCGGAATGCAGTCCTCGACGGCGACATCAAACCGGGGGAGAGGTTCCCCTCCGTCCCGCAGCTCATCGGGCACTTCGGTGTCTCCACAACGGCCATTCAGAACGCGCTTTCAGTCCTGAAAGAGGAGGGCTTCGCGGTCGGACGCAAGGGCGCTGGCGTCTACGCGGCCCAGCCGACCGAGGCTGCGGTCGTGCCTCTGGCGGCTATCGGTGCGGGCGGGAACGAAGCTGCGGTTGTCGAGGCGGTCTACGCTCCCGCGCCAGCCAACGTCGCGCACCTGCTAGGGATCGAGCGCGGCAGTCCGGTTCGTACGGAGCGTTGGGTTCGCAGCGAGGGTGGCCGCCCCGTTGAGTTCGTGACCGCATACGGCTACGAAGAGGGACGCCCTCTGACGCCGGCGCGCTCGGTACGCCGGGTACGAGCAATTACCCCGACGATCGCAGTGTTCAAGGCCCTGGAGCTGGACACTAACAGCCCCGTCCTGGCAGTGATGAGTGCCGACTATGACGCCTCGGACCGCTGCATCGGCGTGAAGTCGATCGTGATGAACGGAAACCACGCCTCGGTCGAGCAGATCATCACGGCCGCGCAGTAGAGGCGGCCGGACGGGTGCAACCGTCCGACCGCTGTTCGACCAGCGAGGTGCAACTCGCTGATCAATGATCCATCCCTCGTGAAAGGCAGATCAGTGACCAACTCTACGTCTTTCGTCAACATCTGGCCCGCCTCGGCGGCGTCCGTCAGCGTCTCCTTCGTCACCCCGGCGGTGGCCCGATGAGCGCTCTCGTTGCCCGGCCGACGGAGAACCTCGCGATCGGCCGTGTCGGCAACCGGCCGACCGCCGGCTCCGAGCCCAACATCCTTCTGCGCCTGTC
This sequence comes from Kitasatospora sp. NPDC127116, assembly GCF_042677365.1. Lineage (NCBI taxonomy): Bacteria > Bacillati > Actinomycetota > Actinomycetes > Kitasatosporales > Streptomycetaceae > Kitasatospora > Kitasatospora sp. NPDC127116. Next base: position 37,738 of record NZ_JBHXTL010000015.1, on the reverse strand, counting down.
GAACTGGGCGCTGCGTCGGGGGGACCGTGAGGGTGCCCGCTTGTTCGCGCTCCGGTTTCTGCGGGCTGTGAACAGCGACCGGGTGGGGGAGGCGCTGTGATCGCCACTGCCACGGGCCCGCGGATCACTGCCGGTCTGATCACTGTCACCCTGCCTGACGAGGGGCCGGCGATGCGCACGGTGTGGACGGCCCCGGACATGGTCTTGGTCGGCTACGACCCCCGCTACCTCACCGACGACCTGGTCGTCATGGCCTTGCGGTCGGTGCACGGTGACGCCATCTCGTTCGTCGAGGGGGTGCCGGCGTGACGCTCTTCCAGTCCCTCCACAAGGACACGCCGGGTGCTGCCGCGCAGATCACGGCGACCGCCGAGGATGCCCGCTCGCTGGGTTTCGAGAACGTCGAGACGCACTTCGAGCCGCAGACCGGTCTCCACACGGTGACTGGTGATCTGCCGGCGACGACGGCGCAGCGGGCGATCGACCGGATCCTCGGCCGCTGACGCCCCCGGGCCGCCCCGAGTTGGGGCGGCCCCACCCTCTTCTTTCGCCTTCACGTGCAGCTGGAGAAGCCGTGTACTTGCGTATCTCTGCGACCGCTCTGGCGGTGTCGTGATGGGGATCAAGCTGATCGTGGAGTTCATGGACCACACTCCGGCGGGTCTGACGCCGGCGGAGTGGAAGGCCATGATCGTGGTTCTGGAGGACGCGAACGACGGGACCAGGCTCACCTGGTCGGCGATGACGGATCCGCGGATCGTTCACCGGGTCGGGTTGTCGCCGGAGGGCTGGAAGAACCTGCGGGCTGTTCTGGTGCGTAAGGGTGCGCTGGAGGTGGCGGTTGCGGGGCGGCGGGGGAGGGCTGCGAAGTACCGGGTTCCGTGCTTCGCTCCGTTGGGGCATGGATCTGATGCCGAAACTGACTTGGGGCATGAGTCCGATGCCCCAACGGGGTCGATAGGGCATGAGTCCGATGCCGAAACCGAGGCGTTGGGGCATGGAGTAGATGCCGAAAGTGCCCCAATGGGGCATGAGGCTCATGCCGCAAGTGCCCAATGGGGCATGGGATTGACCCCCCCTACCCCTCCCTTTACCCCTCCCTCCCAACCCCCCTCCCTGCCGACCGCCTCTGAGACCCGCCCGGAAGCGGAGCGAACCGCCGAAGGGGGGGAGGGCGGGAGGACCGCCTCACGGCGGCAAGACAACCCCGCCGCGTACAACGCCCTCGCCCGCATCACCGCCAGGCACCCCCAACTCGCCCTCGGCGAGACCGAACTCGCCGAACTCGCGCCTCTCGTCGACCCCTGGCTGGAGCGCACCACCGAGGCCCGCATGGAGCTCGCCATCACGGCCGGCCTTCCCACTGCGGTTGCCAGCCCGGTCGGGTTCCTCCGCAGGCGCCTTGTCCAGAAGCTTCCGCCGCTACTGCAGACCGTCCCGGACGAGGAACGTTGCGGCCGCGCGAACTGCGACCCGATCACCCACATGATCACCCTCCCTGACGGCGACCAGGCCTACTGCTCGGTCTGCCACCCCACCGGGCGTGCCATCGCCCGTCGAGCCCAAGGAAACGCCGCATGAACGACCACGACCACGAGTCCGGGTTCGATCCCGGCTTCGAGCGCCAGCCGCCCCAGGACCTGCACGCCGAACGCGCGAGCCTCGGCGCCCAGTTGACCGCGTCAAGTGCGATCGCCGATGTCCTCGGCACCGGGCTGCGCCCCGCCGAGTACTACCGGCCCGCCCACGAGAAGATCCAGGACGCGATCACCGCCCTGTACGCGGCCGGCGACCCCGCCGATCCGATCACCGTCGCCCGGCAGCTCACCATCTCCGGAGATCTTCAGCGTTGCGGCGGGCCCGGCTACCTCCACGACCTGGTCCAGTCCGCCCCCGCCCCGTCCAACGCCGAGTACTACGCCCAGATCGTCCGCGAGAAGGCCCGGCTGCGCGCCGTCGGCGTCGCCCTCAACCGCGGCTCCAACATGGTCGCGGCGGCGGAGGGGGACCCGGCCGAGGTCATCGAGGCGATCCAGGCGGAGATCATCGCCGCCGCCGGTACCGGTGACGCACCCGGCGCCAGCATCGGTCTCGCCCCCGTCGCCAGCAGCCTCGAAGCCACCCTGGACGCCATCGAGGCCGTGAACCAGGGCACCGTTCCCGTCGGCGCCCCGTGGGGCTTCAAGGACCTCGACGCGCTCACCGGCGGCATGCACCCCGGCCAGATGATCGTCATCGCTGGGCGGCCCGGGATGGGCAAGTCCACCGCCGGCATGGACATCGCCCGCTCTGCCGCGATCCGTCACGGGCTCGGCACCGCGTTCTTCTCCCTGGAGATGTCCCGCACCGAGATCATGAAGCGCATCATCTCCGCCGAAGGCCGCGTCCCCCTGCACCACATGCAGACCCGTGGCGGCATGACCGACGACGACTGGACCCGCACCGCGAAGACGCTGCAGGCCATCTCCCAGGCGCCGCTGTACCTCGACGACTCCCCGGACCTCACCATGACGTCCATCCGGACCAAGGCCCGCCAGATGGCGGCCGAGACCGAACTCAAGCTGATCATCGTGGACTACATGCAGCTGCTGCGATCCGGCGGCGGCCAGCGCTATGAGTCCCGCCAGCAGGAGGTCTCCGACCTGTCCCGGTCGATCAAGCTCCTCGCGAAGGAGCTGGAGATTCCCGTCATCGCGCTGTCCCAGCTGAACCGTGGCCCCGAGCAGCGCACTGACAAGAAGCCGATGGCCGCGGACCTGCGTGAGTCCGGCGCGATCGAGCAGGACGCGGACCTGATCATCCTGTTGCACCGCGAGGACGCGTACGACAAGGAGTCCGCGCGGGCCGGTGAGGCGGACTTCATTGTGGCGAAGAACCGGTCCGGTCCGACGGCCACGATCACGGTGGCGTTCCAGGGGCACTACTCGCGGTTCGTCGACATGGCGGCCGACCTTCGGGCAGCCTGACCGTCACCACCGAAAGGATCAGCATGGACCGCGAGTTGAACATCATCTGCCAGGCCTGCAGCAAGCCGCTCGGCGACGACGAGCACAATCCCGGGAACCTGTGGGTCAGCCACGCCGAGCTCGCCACTCGGCGCGCCGCCCTCGCGGAGTGGGAACGCGAGCACCTCGCACCGGCCGCCGACGGCTCCGGCCCGCCGATGGTCGGGTTCCGCACGATGGCCAGCCATCCGGAGCGAGTCCGCTGGCGGGCCACCCACGAGGCGTGCGACAGCCCGGCTGACGCGGACGCGTACACGATCGCCTCGCGGCGGGTGCGGACCTGGCTTGACGTCGTCAAGTGGACGTCGCACCTCATGGGTAAAACGTGGATCAACGACACGAACTGGTCGACGGTGATCGGTGAGGCGGCCGAAGGGCGGTCCAACCTGATCCAGCCGGTCGGCTAGCGGCTCGGCGGGGCAGCTGATGGTTCGCCGGCCAGGGCCCGCCCCGCCTCCGTGGGTACCACCAGGTCCGGGTTGCGGCCGTCGGCCGGCACCGCAACCTCGATCAGCTCCTTTTCGTGCAGGCTGAGATACACCCCGTACAAGCTGATCTGCTGCTCCGTCCACGCCTCGCGCACCGGACCCTCGTCGCCCATGTTCGCCGGCGGCGGGTAGATGCCGTGGAAGTAGCTGGACGCTGAGACGGGCTGGCCGGCGTCGGCGATCAGGCGCAGCAGGGTCTTCTCGTTCGCGCTGAGGTTCATGGCCGACAGGCTATGGCGGTTGTCGGCAACTGCTCCCGCGCTTCGCGCGGTTGAGCGCATTTCGTCACGTCAGCGGGCTACCCGCACGCCCGCACCACTGGAACAATTCGTCATACACCAGGAGGTTTCGCGCATGAGTATCTCCATCACCCCCGGCGCCCACTGGCGCTCCCGCACGCCTGTCCGCAGCGGCCACATCGATCCGCTCAACTGGCGGCCCATGTCCGAGGTCCGGATCGGCAACGGCTCCAGCACCGTCGAAGGGCGCCTCCGCGAAGCCGAGTACGACCGGCAGCGGCGCGAACGCAACGTCCAGTTGCAGCCCGGCACCCTCGTCATCCGCGACCGCGCGCCGTACCGGGTCGTCGAGATCCGGGAGCGGACGGCCGACCTGTGGCCGGAGAAGTTCGAGTACTACTGGCAGATGCATCACGACCTGTGGGCCGCCAACCCCGGGAATCGGGCTGAGCCGACTCGGGCGACGTGGCGGGACCGTCCGGTGGTTGTCGTCCTCGTGCCTGACGGCGGCGGCAAGCCCCTGCACCTGGTCGGCCCGGCCTCGCACGACTGGCCGGTGCTGCCGGAGCACTACGCGGTCTGCCGGGCGTGCGGCGAGTTGCCGCCGTGCCGGGAGGAGGAGCTCGACAAGGCCGTGGGTGCGCAGCTCGCCTCCTCGGGGCGGCTGTTGTCGATCCCGGCGGGGAACTGCATGGGGTGCGGCGAGGGGATCAGCCGTCGGCAGAAGGAGCTGCGGTTCCCGGGGCCGAACTTGTGGCGTCCGGATCTGCCGGAGGGGACGGCCCGGTTCCATGCGCGGAAGGAGTGTTCGGACTGGGTGGACCGCTACCGCAAGCAGTGGAAGGCCCAGGAGGCCCCTCTGGGCGCCGAACAGCCCGCGCTGCCACTGGGGGAGGGGGAAGCGGCGTGAGGCCCTTCATGCCCCCTCCGGAGGGCATCTGCGGCACCTGTGAGCAGACCCTCCCCATCCGCAAGGATGGGTGCATCAAAAACCACCCTGCCCCGTACGACCCCGAAGGGCCGATCCGCTACGGCAACTGCCCCGGTTCCAGTGAGCCCCCGGCTATCCGCCTCGACATGACGTTCGCTCGCTGGCTCCACGCCCACGTGGCCCGCCGCGACTACCGCAGCAACCCGATCACGTTCCTCGCCCAGTGGATGTTCCGGCCCTGCTCCCGCACCCGGAAGGCGCCCGCGGACGTGACCTGGTCCAGCCCCGAAGAGCTGCACCTCCAGTTCCACGCCGCCGACGGACCGTGTGACTGGCAGTGCCGGTACATCGAACAGGCCGCCACGGCGTACGCCGCGTACGACGACGCCCGCCGCAGCTACTGAAGCGACCCAACCCCGGGACAAGTTCCGGCACCCGGAGAGCGCCAGCCGACATGCCGACCGGCTCCTCAACGACCCAGAGGGAAAGATGACCAACCTGCCCGCCGACCTGCTCGACCACCTCGCCGACATCGGCGACAAGGCCCTCGGCGACCACCACCACGAGGACCTCTGCAACTGTCACCGGTGGCCGACCTCCTGCGCATCCGGTTTCACCGCCGGTAGCTGGAACACCGGCATGTTCGAGATCGCCCTGCCCGCCATCATCGCCGCCTACGAGCAGCACAAGGAGCAGCAGTGACTGCCAGCCCCGCCCTCATCGACCTCGAAGACGCCGTCCGCCACACCCTCACCCAGGCCGGCCTTCACCTCATCAACCCGGACACCGGCGTCTCCGTGACCACCGACATGCACTACGGATGCGTCCTCATCGGCTGGAACGTCCACGACGACCTCCCGATCGGCAACCACAACGCCGAACAGGTCGGCTGGGGTGAACAGCACCCGGCGGTTGCCCGCTACAGGGCCGTCAAGGCCGCAGTGGAGACCGCCCTGGTCGCGGTCCTCACCGCGCACGGCTTCGTCGTGGAGCCGGCCCGGCCCGGCCAGCCCATCCGGGTCCACGTGCCCGGGTCGTACTGCCCGGCCTGCGACGGCACCGGCGGCGACCACCAGATCGGATGCACCGCAGGGGAGCAGCAGTGACCAGTAAAGCCCGCCAGCTCTTCGAGGTCATCACCCGTACCGGCCCCAGCTCCCGGCCCGAGCCGCTGCCCCGCCGCGGCGACCAGTTCGAGCAGTGGCTGAAGGCGCAGCGAGACGCCTGCATCGGCCACGCCACCACCTACAACGCCATCGACGGACTCCTCGACCAGTACAGGCTCCACGCCGACACCGGAACCCCACTCGACCAGCACACATGCGAGAACGGCACCCCCGACGACTGCCACGGCTGCTACGAGGCAGCCGGGAAGGAGCAGCAGTGAGCGACATCCGGGCCGAAATCTGGGCGCGTCTCGACGAACTCATGGCCGTCCAGCCCGGCTGGCTGGATGGTGAAGGCACGCCGCCCAGCCCCGCCGTTGCCGCAGCGGCAGCCGGGCTTGCCGAGACCTTCACGCAGTGGGCCGCGCCCGGACCGCTCCGCCTCTACCCGACGCCCGAGGGCGGCATCGAGCTGGAATGGGACGACGACAACCTCAACCACACCATCGTCATCGGGCCCGACCTGCGACTCAACCTCCAGACCACCGACCGCAACAAGGAGTAACAATGCCGACCGCCACGGACATGCTCCGCTACGCCACCCAATTCCGCCTCCCCCTCACCAACATCGTGGGCGGCTACGGCGAGATCACCATCCAGCGTGGTGAAGGCGAGTACCGCGATAAGTGGGCCGTCACCGACGGCGCGTTCACCGGCCTTCGCGCGTGGGCCGAACCTGACGGCTGGACCGACGGGGCCGGCTGGCAGTACATCGGCGACATCGGCCGCGCCAACGCCTACCGGTACACCCTGGAGGAGGCCTTCGAGGTCGGCCACCGCGCCGTCGAGATCGAGAGCGCCTGCTGTGAGGCGGAAGTTGCTGCCATCCGCGCGGAGATCGGGGAGTAGCGGTGGGCGCCGAAGCTGCCCCGTACTGCACCGACGAACAGTGCATCGAAGACGAGTGCAGCCCCCAGGACCCCTGCTGCACCGCCGTTTGCGAGTGCTCCCGCGCCGAACGGGACTGCGCGTACGCCGGGAAGACCGGCGACACCCAGAAGTTCGACGGCGTCGTCCTGAACGTCTGGTACTGCCCCGAACACAAGAAGGAGTGGGTCGAATGACCACCACCGCGCTCGACACCTTCGCCACGATCCGTCGCCTCGTCGACTGGCTCGACCGCGTCAACGGCACCGGCGAACACGAGACCGCCATGCGCCTCATGAAGATCACCGAGGAGGCCGGTGAAGTCACGCAGGCCTATATCGGCACGATCGGCCAGAACCCCCGCAAGGGTGTCACCCACGAGCGTTCCGACGTCGCCGACGAGCTGTGCGACGTCATTGTGACCGCCATGGTCGCCCTCCACCGTTTCACCGACGACCCGGAGCGGCACCTCGCCGAGAAGGTCCAACGGATCGACTCGCGAAGCCGGACTCCCCTCGCACGCTGTGCCGAGGGGGCACCCGATGTTCAGCGCCGGTGACAAAGTCCTGATCACGGCCTGCGCCGACGACCCACGCGCCGTCGGACGCACCGGCTACATCGTCGACGAGGTCCCGCCCGGCCCGCTCACCGACGGCCGCTGGACCGTCAACGGGATAGGTCTCCTGATCGGCCCGACGCTGTGCCACAGCCACGAACTGCGGCTGCAGCGGCCGTCCCACATCTGACGCCTCGCTCTGATGCGACCAGCGTCAACTCGCCCACCATCAAAGCCCGGTGAAGAATCAGGTATAAGAGACAGATGGCGAACCAAGCTGGCCACAGCGCACGTCAACAAGCCGCCCGCCTCCGAGCAGCCGGCCCCGGCATGGGACCCATCCGACGCCTGCGCATAGCCGCGATCTGCGCCGGCACCGGCTGGCTCGTAGCCTCCCTGATGCGGTCCGGCTACGGATCGGTGGGTGCCGTTGCCGGCCTCTTCGCCGCGGCCCTCTACATCGTCGCCAGAAGCGGCGCCTTCAACAGCAACGACGCCGCCCGCCGATGGGAAGCCGGCGCCCGCGGCGAAAGGTCGACGGCACGAATCCTCGACCGGCTCGCCGCAAGCGGCTGGACCGTCATGCACGACCGCGGCATCCCCGGCAGCAAGGCCAACCTCGACCACCTCGCGATCGGCCCCGACGGGCAGGTCGTCCTCGTGGATTCGAAGCAGTGGTCCGGCAAGGGCGCGGCGGCGGTCAGCCTGCGATCCGGCCGTCTCATGTGCGGTAGGTACGACCGGCAGAAGACCGTGGAGACGCTGCAGTGGGAGGCCAGCCGGGTTGAGGCCGCCCTCGGGGTGCCGGTGACAGCAGTGATCGCCGTCCACGGCGCCCCGGTCAAGGGCGGCCGTCTGCTCGTCGCCGATGTGCAGGTGGTCGGGCCCCGCCGGCTGGTGGACGCCGTGATGTCGGCTCCGGCCGGGCCGGCGCCGACAGCTGTTCTCGCCCGGCGCGCCGAAGACGGCTTTCCGCAGTACGCATGATGCCCGACGTCATGCGGCGTTGGCTGGCCGAGGCCAGCACCGGAGCGCGGCAGACTGGAATGAAGCCGAGCTCCAGGTGGTGCTTGCCCAGCAGCACCCTCACCGAAGGCGCCGTGTCGGACCGAAATGGCACACTGAATGCCATCGACCTGAAGGAGCCCGCCATGGACGACAACCCGCCGCCCACCGTCGTGAGCTACACCCGACGCCCGGCCGGGCGCGAACTCAACGCGCAGCAGCAGGCTGCCGCAGTGTGGGATGCGGCCGACAAGCTCGGCTTCGAGATCGTCGAGATCGATGGTGTTCCGCTGGATGTCGAGGATCTCCCGCACTGCTGAAGCGTCGAAGACAACCACGCCCCACTCCGGACGAACCGGAGTGGGGCGTTGCCGTGGGAGGACTGCGTCGGAGCCTACTCCTGGGCGTCTGCCCGGACAAGGTATTGGGCCCGCGAATTCGCAGGTCAGGCTAAACGCGACTGCGCCCTGCCGCACTTGGGAAGCGGCAGGGCGCAGCAGGTGCCAGGCGGCCGTGAAGGCCGCCCTCGGGGCCCGGGCGGGGCGTGTGCCCGGGTTGACCCCCCTCCTGGCGGGAACGCTACGCCACCGGAATGTGAGAGTCCAGATACTCGGCCTCGGATCTACTCCAGATACGGCGGGAACGTCCGGTCCACGTGACTCGCGATCCACGGCTTGTCGGTGACCCTGGGCTCCAACTCCAGCCGCTCCACCAGCTTGTCCGGACGCACCACCAGCACACCGTTGCAGCGCATTACCGGCATCGAACCGAATTCGACCCCGTGGACGACCACGATGGCCGAGGGCTCGACGAGCATCTCGCCCTGGGACTTCCGCACCTCGGCCCGGACCGCGGCCACGATCTTCGACCAGTCGGAGTTGCCGTACCGCAGCCCCTCGCCGTCCGGCGAGAGCCGCAGCACCGCCCCAGGAGCCGGCCGCCGATTCTTCGAGTCGATCACGACGACCTGGCCGCGAGGACCGACCGCGATGTGATCAAGATTGGCCGTCGAGCTCGGGATGCTCCGGTCGTGAAGGATCGTCCACCCCCTTCGCTCCAGGACGGAGAGGATCCGCGCCGTCTCCTCCTCGCCGACCGCGCCGAGGTCCCAGTTGTCGGCCTCCGCGAGTTCCTGCGGCGTCGGCGGCACCCTCACGGCATGCCCAACGGATCCCCGCGAGGACTTCGGCTTGGGCTTCGACCTGGGCACCTCCTTGACCACATGGGTCTTCACGGCGATGAACACCGCAACGGCCAGAACCAGGGCCACGATGTAGTGGATGAAGAACCCGAGCGACCCGACGGCCACCGCCCAGGCGAACGACTTCGCCACACTCTCCCGCTGCGGCACCGTCTGCGTGGCGGAGGGCTTCGTACGTGGTGGGGCAACCCACTTCGACGTCCCTTGGCGCAGCCTGGCCGCTTCGTGGCGGGCACTGGCTCCGGCGACGTTGGCATACGTGCTGCGGTAAGTGCTCGTGGTCATGGCGGGCAGTCTGTCACCAGGGCACGACAAGCGGTCACTGAATTGCGGCACCGCCAGGCAGGAACCGACGCCCCTGCGCGGTAGCGTCGCGGGCCCGGGCCTCCTCGGGCTGCAGCTGGCAGTCCCGCCACACCGCGAACCACCGCCGCCACTCCCGCAGCTGCGCCCCATGGTCGAACCACGTCCCGCCTTCCATCGGCGGCCCGCACTCCTCGGCCTCAACCCCCGGAGCAACATTGCAGGCCGGCTGTTCCCGGCGGATCGCGTCGTGTTCGGCGCGCATTGACTCGGGGAACCCGCACGGCAGCCATTCGAGCTCAATCCGGTCGACTGCCGGCCACCAGCCGAACCACTTCGCGTGCTCCCGGAACCGGCGCTTCGGGTCGAGGCTGGTGCCGATGTACAGCAGCCAGCCGTCCTGGTCGTAGCAGCGGTACAAGGCGGTCGGGCCGGTGGCGGCGCGGTGGCGGCGCAGCTCCAACTGGACTTCCCAGCAGGGCCGGCAACGGCCGCGGGGCCATAGGCCGGGCCAGAACTGGCCGCAGTCCTGGCAGCGGCCGGGCCCGCCGCTGCCGAGCTCGACGAGATCCATGGGCGCAGCATGGCAGGCGCCACTGACACGGAGGTGGGGGTTAGTTCGGCGAGTCCTCGTGGGGGATGTATCGCCAGCCCTGCGCGGCAAGTCCCTCGTGCATCCATGCAGCCGTGAACTCGTGAAGCAGGTCAAGCGGACGTTCGCCGTCCGGGAGGCCCAGGATTGCGATGAGTCTGCCGCCGGCGGTGGGGCCGGTGTCGCAGTGCCGGCACAGGTAGAGGTCGACGCCGTCGCCGAGGGGCATGCGGGCGACAAGGAGGGCGGGGCGGTCGCAGCGGGGGCACGGTGGAAGGTCGTCGGTTCTGAGTACCTGGACGCGGTTCATGCTGGTTCCTCCCTGGTGGGGTGGCCAGCTTCGGCCCGCGATCATTCGGAGTCAAGGGTTCCGGCAGGGGCCCTGGGCCATTCGATCGAACAGGCATTCGACTAGCCTGGGATGCATGAACACGTTCCACCCCACCTGGTGCGACCCGGCCCACTGCGACGTTCCCGACCAGCAGGCCAGCCTCTCCGCCCGCGGTGGCGCCCACCGCTCCAAGCTCGTCCCGCTCAACCTGGAAACCGAAGCCCGCGGCGAGCAGGGCTGGGTCTACGCCGGCCTGTCGCAGTCCGCCAAGGCCCGCGCCGGCGCCTTCCTGAAGTGGATCATCAACGGGCAGGTCGTCGGCCACCAGCCCATCCATGACGCCGAACCCCTCGCCTGGCTCATCGCCGACGCCCTCGCTAACCTCCGAGGTGACGACCAGCCCGTTGAACACACGAAAGCGCCCGACCAATAGGCCGGGCGCAGCGGTGCGGAACGGGATCAGCGGGCGGCGATGAGCGCGGCGATAGCGATCCAGCCCTTGTGCCAGGACTGGTCGAGGAGGTAGCCGGCCTGCGGGTCGCGCTGGAGCCAGGCGCGGCTGCCGGTGGCGTGGGCGAGGCGGACGACTCCGCGCGGTTTCTCGTCACGCCAGTGGCCGCCTTGCCGGTCGGCGAGGTAGTGGGTGATGGCCGAGACGGCGAGGGCCGCCGCGGTGGGCGCCGCCGAGGAGCGCGATCGCTTGGGTTGCGGTGTAGGTGGCGACGTGTGCCGCAGCGGCCCGCACACCATCAGGACTGCGGTCGCCTTTGGCGCCAGCTTGGGCATCGGTCTGAACCCAATGATCAGCAACTTCGTGCGATGCGGTGAGGAGCGCGTAGGCGGCGGCGAAGCGGGCGGTGCGGTTGGTCATGCTGTCCTCCTGGGCTGGTAGTCGGCGAGGTCGCGGATCACGTCGTGGATGTGGCGGGGCGGCGGCAGGGGGTCCCAGTCGGCCGGGGCGCGTCGAGGGTGTCGCGGATCCGGCGTGCGGCCTCGCTGTTCGCGTCGGCGTATCCGCCGTACGCCTCCTCGGTCTCAAGCACGTCGGCGAGCGCCCGGACGGCGGCGATGCGGGCCTCGGCAGCCTCGGCGCGGGTGTGCTCCTGGGTGTAGCCGTTGCCGTACTTGAGCCGCTCCGCGATCAGCACCTCGATGGCCGGGGCGATGTCGGGCCAGGCGTCGCCGTGTCCGCCCCAGGGCTCCAGCAGGTCCCGGGCGTGCTCCGGGATGACGGCCCGCTCGCTGGCGGCGGCCTGGGCGGTGTCACGCTGCCCGGTGAGCTCGGCGACGCGGCGCCGCAGCTGGCCGAGCTCGTCCTCGGCGCTCCGGAGCTGCTGGGCGAGCTGCTGCTGGTAGGCGCTGGTCATGCGGCGGTGCTCCTGTTCTGGCGGTATTGCTGGGTGTGGGCGGCGTTTGCGCGGCGGCTGGCGGCGCAGGCTGTCTCGCCGCGGCGTCGGTGTTGGCGGTAGGCGCTGCGGTCGCCGGCGCATCCGGTGGGGCAGGTGGTGGGGGTGTCGTCCGGTGGGTGGCGGGCGAGGAGGCGGCGGGCTTTCCAGACGGCCTGGGCCATGGATGCCGCGTCGAGCTTGATCAGCACGTGGCGTGCGTGGTGGTTGGCGCCTCCGACGGTGATGCCCATGGCACGGGCGGCGCTGTCGCGGGTGTGGCCGTCAGCCATGAGCCGCAGGTACTGCAGCTCACGGTCGGTCAGCGCGGCGCCGGGGGTGGGCTGCCACGCGCCGGTCACGACGGGTCCTCCTCGTGGTCGGTCTGGGTACCGGGGACGGCGCTGAGGTGCACGGTGTGGCCGTAGCGGGCCCAGAGGATGGCGGGCCGCCCGTCGGCGGCGGGCTGGATGCCGATGTCGTCGGGCAGGCGGGGCATGGGGGTCCTCCGGGCGGTGGCGATGCGGCAGGCCCACCAGAGGACGAGGGGGCTGCAGGCGGCGAGGGGGAACCAGGTGGTCATGCGCGTCTCCAGGGGTGGAGGGCGAGGAGGACGGTCCCGAGGCCGGCGCCTGCGAGGGCACCGGCCAGGACCAGCCAGGGGCTGAGCGTCACGCGGTGGGCTCGGTGGTGCCGAACAGGGCCTGCCACGGGCCGACGATCCGGCGGGCGTCGAGGAGGCGGTCGATGTCGGGGTGGTCGGGGCCACGCTTGCTGATGTCTTCGAGGTTGGCGTCGATGGTGTTGAGGTCGTTGGCGTTGTAGGTGGAGCCGTGGGTGCCGTCGACGACGAATCGGCCGGAGCTGACGCGGAGGTGGTCGGTCACTGTGGGTTCTCCGTGGGCTGGTTGTGGATCTGGATGGCCTGGTCGAGGGTGCGGGCGCCAAGTGCGCGGATGGCCCGCTGGAGGGTGGCGCGTGCGGCTCCCTCGGTGATGCCGAGCGCGCGGGCGATCAGGAGGGCGCCGTGGCCGCGGGTGGCGTAGCGCATCGCGTCGGCCTCGCGCGGGGTGAGGGGGCGGGTCACTGCTGGCCGCCGTCCCGGCCGAGCACCGCGCGGGCGAAGGCGAGGATCGCGTCGGGCTGCTGGCGGGCGGTGAACTCGGCCTGCTGGCAGGGATCCTCGGGCCACACCTCAGCGGCGGCCTGAGCAACGGAGCGGATCCGGTGCTCGGCGTCGTCGAACAGTGCGGCGAGCGGGTCCCGGAGGGTGATGTCGATACGGCGGTCGCCTTGGCGGATGCGCTGGGCTGCGGCGGCGAGCAGGTCGGCGGGCTGGTCGGTCACGGTGTGCTCCTGGGTCGGTGGGTGGGGGGCCTGCCGCTGGTGGGCCGAGGGGGAGGGCTCCGACTTCGAGCTGGGCACCGC
>NZ_JBHXTL010000015.1:12221-24231 GCF_042677365.1 Kitasatospora sp. NPDC127116 | reverse complement strand
GCGTGGCGGCCCGGGCGGGCGGGGGGGGGGGGGGGGGGGGCCGCCGCGGGGGGGGCCGGCCCCGGGGGGGGGGGGGGGGGGGTCAGTCGCCGGGGGTGAGGTCCTCGCCGCACGTGGCGCACTTCGAGTGGGCGCTGAGCAGGCCACCCATGGCGTCGTACAGGTGGATCTGGTGGACATCGCCGCCGCAGCCAGCGTGCTCGACGTTCTCGGCGCGGTAGGTGTGCTCGGGGCCGCCGCCCCAGTCCTCGGTGTGGATGAGGGTCCACTGGATCTGGTCGGCGTCAATCTTGCTCACGGTGGTCTCCTCGGTGGGTGGTTGGTGCCGCCCGCGGACGGGCGGCTGACGGGCGTCAACGGGGTGTCAGGCGGCCGCGGGGACGGCGGCGTGGTGGCGGCCGATCTGCTGGCCGATCCAGCGGGCGTAGGACGGCGGGATGGACTCGCGGATGCCGTCGCGGTTCATCCAGGGGACGCCGAGGTCGTCGCGGGCGTCGGCGACGCCGCTGAAGTTGCCGACGTAGTGGGCCATCTGGCCGGGGATGCGGGGGCGACCCATCTGGGTGATGGGCAGGTCGTGGCTGGGGTGGTGGGGCTGGTCGAGTACGAGTCCGCCGCCGGCTTCGATGAGGCGGTCGCGGTAGGTGCGGTGGCCGAACATCTGCCCGCACAGGACGATCGGGTCGATCATGTGCGGTTTGGCGCCGGGGACGTTCTCGATGACCCACGGCACGCCGAGCTGGTTGAACGCGTCGCGGGTGGGTGCGATGAGCATCGGGTGGTCGTTGCCCTGGAGTACCTGGGCGTCGGAGTAGCCCTGGCAGGGCGGGGAGCCGTGCACGGCCGCGGCGTTGGCGGTGATCCAGGCGGCAGCGGCGGCGAGCACGGTGAGGGCGTCGCCCTGGATGAACGCGTTGCCGCAGTAGCGGGGCTGGTCGTCGAGGTCGACGCCGATCACGTAGTAGCCGGCCTGCTGGTAGCCGTGGGTGGCACCGCCCTGGCAGCAGTAGAAGTCCACCAGGACGGGGCGGTCGTCGGCGTCGGCGAGCACCTGGTCGAGGAACTCGGCGAGCGCGGCCTGGTTGCCGGTGTGGTGGTGGTTGAGGCGGTTCATGGTGGTGGGTCCTCAGCTGGTCGTGTCGCGGGCGGCGGCGCGGTCCCGGCGCTCGATGCGGATGTCGCGGAGTTCGTCGCAGATCTGCTCGTAGCGCTGGCGGGCGCGGTTGAGGGTCTGGCGGGCGTCGTCGGCGTCGGCGGGCGGCGGGGTGTCGGTCCCGGGCACCGCCGGCGGTGGTGAGGGCCTCGATGGTGAAGCTGCCGCCGTTGTTGAACCCGGCGAGGATCCGGCCGTGGCCCGCGTCGAGGTCGATGGTGATGTCGATGTCGTCGGAGAGCAGGTACGGGCTGACGTCGTTGGCGATGAGCTCGGCAAGGTGGTCCGGGCTGACGGCCCAGGTGGTGAGCGGTGCGGGCGGCTGCGAGCCGTTGCGGCCTCCGCGTCGGCCGACGCGGAGGTAGGTGACGCGGTAGAGGGTCTGGGTGCCGCCGGGGTTGGCGGCCATGTCGTCGAGGCTGGGGGTGATGAGCTCCTCGGCCCGGTCCCGGACGGGGAGCGGGGTGCGCTGGGCGCGGTCGACGGCGGCGCGGAACGCGGCCTCGGCAACAATGAGTTCGGCGGCGTCGGGGTGGCTGGGCATCGGGGTCTCCGTGGTGGGTGTGCGTGGCGGCCCTTCTGCGGGCCTGTGGGCGGTGGGGTGGCACTCGGGGTGCCCGGGGCCGTGCGCGGCCGGGAGGGGTCCGGTCCTGGCCGCGCACGGGGCCGTCAGGTGGTGGGTTCAGAACGGGATGTCGGGCTGTCCGGCCCACTTCGCGGCGTTCTTGTCGCCGCAGGGGGTGCAGATCCACCAGCCAGCCCCGTTGGGTTCGGTCATGGGCTGCTCGCACCATTCGCAGCGCGGACCGTACTTCTCGCGGTGCTCGGCCAGCTGGGCCTCCAGCTGCCGGACCCGGGCGAGGAGGGCGGCGACGTCCCGGTGGGCGTTGAGGACGAAGTCGCGGTCGGCGTCGGCCTGGTCGCCGTCTCCGAAGTCGAGGCGGCCGATGGGGATGTTGGCGGCGCCGAGGACTCCGTGCTTGCCGAGTCCGGCGTACGCCTCGTAGCGCCAGTCGCCTCCAGTGGCGGCGTCGGTGCGGGCCTGGATGGCGCCGAGGTCGAGCTGGTCCATGGCTCAGGCCTCCTGGGTGGAGATGGCGGCGTAGAGGGCGTCCCTGCCGGTGTCAGTGAGGGTCAGGCGGTGGCCGCGTGTTGGCTCGTGGTCGCCAACGGTGATCAAGTGGGTCTCGGTGAGGTGGCGGAGGGTTCCGGGGGTGATGCCAGCGCCAACGTGGAGGGGGTCACGGAAGACGTGGATCTCCTCGGTGGCGATGCGGAAGAGAACGGCGAGGCGAGCGACGGCGAGCAGGTCGGTGGGCTGGGGCTGGTTCATCGGGCGTTCTCCTCGGCGGGGGTGGCGAGTTCGAGCAGCAGGTCTGCGTGGCAGAGCTGGCCGGGCGCGCACCGGCAGACGAGGTCGTGGCCGGCGAGCTCGGTGCGGGCGTCGGCGACGGTGAGTGCGGGCCCGGGGTAGGTCCACAGCCGGACGTCGGCGGTCGGGGCGGTGAGGGCCTGCCGGTACAGGTCAATGCATTCCTGCCGGGTCATGTAGCGGATCGCGTGCGGGGTGACGCGGCCGTCGGGGTGCTTGTAGTGGTGCCAGCGGCCGGCGGAGCTGATGCGGTCCTCCAGTTCCCAGTCCGAGCCGTCGAGGGCGGGGACGCGGGCGAGGGCGTCGCGGGTGCGCCAGCGCCAGGGGGTGGCCCAGCGGCTGCCGGGGCCGACGTAGATGGCTCCCTCGGGGGCGCGCCAGCCGCGAACGGGCGGACGATGCAGGCGGATCGGCATCGGGGTCTCCTCAGGCGGCGGGTTGGGTGGTGAACTTGGCCTCGGCATGCGCGGCCAGGGCGGCCACGTCAATCCCGATGGCTTCGGCGTCGTCGTACGCGGCCTCGTGCGCGTCGCCCTTCTGCAGTTCCTCGCTGATGTCGTCGAGCAGCAGGGCGAGGTCGGCCGCCTGCATCACGCTGGCGAGCGCACCGAGAAGGCGGTGGGCCCACCAGGCGTTGATGGATGCGTCAGCGTGGGCGCCGGTGATGCCGCGCGGGCCTCGGGCGATGCCGACACTGTGCGCGATGGTCTGGCGGAGGAAGATCTCGTGTCGGGCGCGAGTGACGTCGGTGGTCGGCTGGGCAGTCATAGCGATCTCCTCAGATAGAGGGGTGAGTGGCGGTCTGGTAGCCGTCGGCGGCTCGAAGGACCGTCAGGCCGCCGCACGGCGAGCAGCAGCGCGCCGACGACGATCCGCCCGGTACGCCTCGGCGCAGGCTCCGCACGCGCCCTCCCCTCGGTAGCGGTGGGCATCAGCGCCACCAGGCGTCCCGTGCTTGATCGGCCGCAGCCGCGTGTGCGGACGCGTCCGCAACTGCCGGCCGTACTCACGGTTCGCGGTCGTGCACGCCTCGCACGGCGTCTCGCCGTGGTCGAGGTGCCGGTGGTAGGCGGCCTGGGTGCCGCAGGGCTTCAAGTCGGGCTTCAACTCGCGGGGGAGGTTCAGGCCGCACGCCGCGAGAAGCGCCTCGATCTCGGCGTCGGACGGGTTCGAGTTCACGATGCTGCTCCTCACGGGGGTTAGTGGCGGTCGAACAACTTGGCGGCCGGCGTGGGTACGGCCGCCAAACCGGTCACACGGTTTAGGCGCGTGCGGCGCGGCGAGCTTTTATGCGGGCAAGGGTCTGAGCACCAGTCGGGACAGTCCACTCGTGCCAGCCGGCCGCGCGGGTCCACCGCTGCATGTGCTCACGCTCGGGGACGCCGCAATGGCGACACCCGGACGGATCGGTGGCGCCGGTCGAGCCGGCCATCAGACGGCCGGGGCAAGGTCGAGGCGGATCATGGCGGCGGCGTCGCCGTGCAACACGCACTGCGCGTTGCTGGCGGTGGCGGTGTGCACAACCTGCTGCGGTCCGAGCTCGCGACACAGGACGGAGACACGGCGGCCGATCTCGGGGACGGTGACGCCGAGCTCAGCGGCGAGAGCAGCAACGGTGATAGTGGACGCGGGCATGAAGGTCTCCCTGGCAGAGTTAGGTGAACGGGACGCTGATCAGGCGGCGAGGGCGAGGCGGGCGAACAGGTAGGCGGCAGCCTTGTTGGTCTTCGGTCGGTAGACCACGAGCGCGGCGTCAATCTGGGCGGCAGTGAAGGTCTTCGCCGGAACCGCGAGGATGACCAGGCGGCCGGTGGACTTCGAGCGGCGCAGCTTCAGGACGGTCACCGTCGCGACGCCCGGGCCGGCGGCCTTGGAGAAGGCGGGGGCGAAGCGGTCGGCGGTGGCGGTGTCCATGCCGCGCTGGATGAGGGCGGTCTTCGCGGTGAGGGGCTGGCCGTTGCGCAGTGCGCGGGAGGTCTGACGCTGGTTGTGGGTGCGGGCCTTGATGATCTGGCGGGCGGTGCGGGCGGCGGCGTTCACGGGCTTCCCCAGAGACATTGAGCGCTTCTTTACAGCGCTTCTTTGTATCTCTAGTTTGCCCCCACGCCTTCCATGATCGCAAGTAAGTAGCGATGATTTGTTGCGCTGAATCTGAGCGCTTGACCCCATCGATACCCTTGAGTCATGACCGACAAGGAGCACCCCCGCATCGCCGCCATCCGAGCGGCCACCGAGAAGTTCGAGAAAGCCCGCGAAGCCGTCGAACAGGCCATCTATGCTGCCTACAGCGACCCCAGCGTCAAGCGTGGCGAGATCGCAGACGCGTCCCCCTGGACCGTCGCCCACGTCCGCAAGCTCGCCCGCGACCATGGCATCGCAGCCGACCCCGCCTACGCGAAGCGCACCGCGACGGCCCGCAAGCGCGCCCAGGAGCACGCCGCCGCCGAATAGTCCGCATCGCCCCGCAAGCCGCCGGCCCGCCACGCCGAGCGGCCATTCGCGCTGCTCGCGCCCGGTCACCGCTCCGCCTCGAAACGCCGCACCGGTATCCCGCCCGCCTCCGCGCGCCGAATGCAGTCGCGCGTTCCGCGTGACCCCGGCAGGAGGAACGCCAGGCAGTAGCGGGCACCCGCGTCAACCATCGCCTGATTGCGCCGCGGGCCAGCCGTTGGACAGAACTCGCTGCCGTCCCGCCGCACCCGGCGATGCCCCGACCGACATCCCGGCCCGCAGTTGTCCCAATCGGCCTCGAATGGGTCGCACAGGATGCCAGCCCGACCGGCCCACTCCTGCGCGAGCCTGTCAGCGCCGGTCTCGCAAGCCCCGTGAACGACCGTGATCGACCGGAACGCCTTGAACGCCACCCCGAGCGCCCACTCCAACTGCGCCCGATCCGACCAAGCCCGCGAACCGGTCACCAAAATCCGAGACACCCCGGTCACGGCCGCATCCCCACCGCTGCGCACCGAATGCACGAGAACCCCACCGGCGGCGACCCGAAGCACGTCCCACACGTCGGCGCCACCACGCCGTCCCCGGCGGCCAACAGCGCCAACTCCGGCGCCCACTCCAGCCAGATCAGCAGGCTCAGCAACAGATTCGAATCCGGCGCCCCACCACGCCGCATCCGACTGAACGCCCCCGACGTCGTCCCCAGTGCTGCCGCCAACCGCCGACGCGACCAGCCCAACTCCGCAAGACGGCCGTCCACCAACTCCAGCAGCCGCACAGTGTCCAGCCGGTACGCCGTCACGACAGCACCCCCGCATCCACCAGCCGCGCCACATGCAGCGTCCGCGGCATCACCGCGCCGGCCACCGGGCGACACCAGGCACCCGCGCCCGCTTCGCACCGTCGGCACGCGACATCAAGCGCCGGCTGCCCTGCCGTCAACAACTGCCGGGCGTGCTCGTCACGCTCCCGCTCCGCCTTCCCGGCCGCGCGACGCAGCTGCGCCCCGGCAGCCGCCAGGCAGTCCCTGAGGGCCTTCACCCCACGGCGAAGATCGGCCGCCTCAACCGGCGTCAGGCGGCGGCACTCGGCAGCGTCGACGAGCTGCTCCACACGACCGGGCGAAGGCGCCGGGGCGGCTGTTCGGGCGGACGATTCGGGAAGTGCTGCGGCTCTGTTCGCCATGATGGCCTCAAATCGGGGCGAGAAGGGGGCAAGGGGCGCCTGTCGGTATGGGGTTGGGGTGATTGGGCGTGGCGGGTCCCGTCGGGCCTCTGGGGGGCCTGTGGGGCGTTTCGGGTGAACCGAGAGCGCCTCAAGGGCCGCAGCAGCGACAGGTCATGACGCTCGACCACAAGCCGCAACAGTCACGACGTCTCGTCGAACTCGTCATCCGCGTACGCACCCGACAGGTACTCCGTCCGCCACGCCCGCCCGCAACTGCCGCAGCGCCACTCGGTGCAGATGTGGGTCCCGTCGTCGGTCCGCTCGACCATCCGGGCCTGGGCCAGACAGGACGGGCAGTGCTCGGTGAGGGTCATGAGAGCGCTCCGGTGGGGGAGTGGCCGGTGAACCGGTCGGCGTCGACGGGCGTGTACGAGCGCCACGGCCACGAGCCGTCTGCGCCCTGGCAGACGAACGCCGGCCACTGCCGTTCCTCGCGGGCGCCCCGCCACGGGATGACCCGTCGGGCCCGGTCGTCCTGGGCGGAGCGGGCGTCCTCGACGGGCCTCAGGCCCATGCCGTACTCGGGCCAGCGCAGCCACAGGCCGGAGCCGACCGGGGCGAGAGGGCGGGGGCCCTGGCCGTTGCCCTTCGCGGCGTGCGCCTCCAGGACCACCGCCGAGTTGGCGACGAGCCGGGCCTGGTCGAGGGCGACGGTCACCTTGCGGGTGAGCTCCTCGGAGTTGGGGTCGCCTTCGTGGAGCCGGTAGATCGGCCCCACAACGAGGAGATCGGGCTGGACGGCTTCGACGCGGCGCATCAGCCACGCGCGGCCGGCTGCCCGGGTGAGGTCGACGCCTTCGGGGCGTAGGTCGAAGTGGAACTGGCCGCGACGCACGGGCATGTTCTGCCGGTCGGCGATCTCGAAGAGGCGGCTGTAGTGCCGCCTGGACTGGCGGACGTTGTTCTCACAGTCCAGGACCAGCACCCGTCGTGGCCCGTCGGCAGACGGGCTGCCGTCGAAGGGCAGGATGCCTGCGGCAACGCACACGGCGATCTGCCGCAGCAGCACCGACTTGCCGCCGCCTTCGCCTGCGGTCCAGATGCATCTTTCGCCGCGTTCCAGGTAGCCGGGGCTGACCCAGTCGTAGCCGGGGTCGGGGCCGTCGAGGAAGTCGAGCATGTCGACGACCGGGGCGTCTTCGGCTGCTCGTCCGGCGTCGCGGACGGTCCTGGCGAGGTCGACGGCGGTCTCGGCGAGGTCTCCTGCGTCGGCGTCGGTGTCGGGGATCCAGCCGAGCTGGGCGATGCGCTGCCCGGTCTCGATGAGCGCGCGACGCTGGGCGAGGTCTCGAATTCGCCAGGCGAGCCACTCGGCGTCGCCGCCGTAGTAGGCGGCCTGAACGCAGGCGGCGAGGTAGGAGCCTCCGCCGACGCGGTTCAGGGCTCCCTGCCCTTGGAGTTCGGCGGTAACCGTGTACAGGTCGATCGGCTCGCCGCGGTCGCTTACGGCCGTGATGGCGCTGTGGATCGTCTCGTGCGCGGGGCGGTAGAAGTCGGTGGCGACGACGGGGTGGTCGCGGAGCAGGCGCCGGCCGTTCGCGGCGGTTATGACGCGGCCGAGGTAGGCATGTTCGGCTTCGAGGTCGTGGGGACGGAGCCGGTTGAGGTCGCCGAGCTGGTCGAGTTCGGGCGGCGAGGTGAAGGTCATCAGAAGACCCCTCGGTCTGCGTAGGTCTGGTAGCTGGTGGGTTGTTGGCCGCGTTGCTGGGCCTGGGCGCGGAGCCGGAGCTTCGGGTACTGCTTGCGAAGGGTCGGCATGGAGAGGACGTTGGAGCGCCAGAACTCGTCGGCCTGGGACCAGCGGATCGCGCCGAGGACGTCGGGCAGAGCCACCTTGTCCGTGTCGATCATGAGGCGGGCTGCGTCGCGCCAGCGCTTGGTGATGTTCGGGCGCTTGGTGCCGTTGGCGGCGATCAGGTCGGCGAGCAAGGTGCAGGCCTCCTCCACGTCCGGCCGCTCCGAGCGGGCGGACCGGATGTCGACGACATCCGCGACGAAGAGAGAAGGGGAATGGGGTAGGGGTAGGGGAAAACGCCCGCGCGCGCGCGTTGAGCCTGCCTCCACCCCTTCCGCAAGGGGTTCCGCAACCCCTTCCTCAACCCCTTCAGGGAAGACTGCCGCAGGAGGCTTCGGATCCGGCTCCCGGAACGCCGCCCGCAACGCCGCGATGTGCCGCGACACCTCCTGCAACGGCGACAGCCCCTTACGGCCCGGCTCGTCGCTCAGCTCCTCCAGTGGGATCCGTTCAACCTCCGCGAGCAGCGCAGCCCGCAGCGGCCGGGACGCGATCTCCAGCGCCCCCGACACCATCGCGCCCATCACCTGCGGCTGCTTCCACACTCCGTCGTTGCGGACGAAGGAACGCACCAGCAGCTCCTCGGTGTCCTCGTCGACCACGACGAACCGGTGTGCGGACAGCAGTGCGAGCTGGCTGCGTACAACCGCGGGGCTCAACCCGGACGCCTTGGAGCTCCACCGCTTCAATGTCAGCGGCAGCAGGCCGGCGTGGTTGAGGTTGGGCTGACTGATGAGGAACAGGTAGAGCCGCTGGATCTCCCCGGGCAGAGCGGTGAAGTCGGGGTCGTCCCAGATGCGGGTGAGAACCCGTCCGTGACCGCGTGCCATGGTGCCGTGCTCCCTAACAGTGGTTGATGGGGCGATCGGTGGGTGCGGGACCTAGAACGGGGGCTCCTGCTGAGGGGCACCCCAGCCGGACTGCGACGGCACCTTCGACTGCGACCACGGGTCATCGGTCCGGGGCGCCTGCTGCGCCCCGCCCTGCGCGCGGTTCGCCCGGGAGACCTTCGCCGTCGAGTTCCGCAGGGACGGGCCGACCTCGTCGACCTCGACCTCAAAGACGGTCCGCTTCTGCCCGTCCTTCTCGTACGACCGCTGACCGAGACGGCCCTGCACGATCACCCGCATGCCCTTGGCCAGGGACTCGGCGACGTTCTCCGCCGGCTGCCGCCAGACGTTGCAGGTGAGGAACAGCGCCTCGCCGTCCTTCCACTCGTTCGTCTGACGGTCGAAGGTGCGGGGGGTGGACGCGATGCGGAACTTCGCGACCGCGACGCCCGACGGCGTGAACCTGAGCTCGGGGTCGTCGACCAGGTTTCCGACGAGGGTGATCTGGGTTTCTCCGGCCATGACGATCCTTTGTGTCGAGGGTGAGGGTCTGCTTGGCGCAGACGGGGGGCAAGCGGCGGCCTTCGTCGGGAAGGTGCATGAGGCCGCCGCGGTGCGTGCAGCACCTGGCCCTGGTGGCTCAGTGGAGTCGGCCACCCCATGCCAGGACCGCGGTCATGCCGCCGGCGCGAGGCGCTTCTTCTTGCTGAGCTCCGCCCGCTCGCCGGGGGTCTTGCCTCCCTGGATGCCGTGGCGCCCCTTGACACCCGTCTTGCCCTCACGGTCAAGAGCGTTCTGCAGGCAGGCGGCAACGACAGGGCAGCGGTCGCAGTACTCGCGAGCCTCGGCGACCTGCTTCAGACCCGTTGCGTTGCTGTAGGAGACGGGGTAGAAGAGCTCCGTGTCGACCCCCTCCGCCCGGCAGGTCGCGAACTCCCCCCAGCTCATCGCTGCTCCCCGAGCTGCCAGATCCGGATGACCGCGCCGGGCCGGTCCAGGGCGTCAACGCCTTCACCTGGGTGCATCTTGCGGGCGACAACTTCGACGATGCGAGAGTCGTCAGCGATTGCGCCGGCTGTGGTCAGGGCGTCGAACGTGGAGCGCAGGAGCTTGTCGATGTCGCCGCTGTCCCGGGTGGTCGGCCAGGTGATGCGGGTCTTGGGGGCGGAAGCAGGCTTGCGGACGGTGAGCGCGACCTCAATGCTCAGCGGCCCGTCGAGGGGCACGCACTTGGCAGTCTCCACGGCGGCCTCAGCGGCGGCGTGCACGGCCTGCCGCCAGGGCTTGACGCGCAGGGACTCCTCGACCAGCCGGCCGCGGCCGACATGCCGCTTGCTGCCCTGTGGGGCCGGCCGGTGGCCGAGGACGGTGATGGTGAGGACGGGTTCGGCGAGGATGGCGGTGTCAGTCACGGGTGCTCCATGCGGTGATGGCGAAGGCGACGAGGGCGAGTGCGATGCCAGCCAGGACAGCCAGCGCGAGCGCGTATCGGGTGAGCACGGATCGTTTCTGTGTGAGGTGGTGGTAGGCCTGCACGGCGCCGACTCCGGTGTGGGCACACCAGAGCAGCGCCAGGCAGGCGGCGAAGGTCACGCCGCGATCGGAGCGGCCGACGCGGCGGCACCGGCCGAGGCCTGGTAGTGGCGCTCGTTGGCGGCCTGGAGGTCACGCAGCCGGTCTTCGAGGGCGATCTGGCGGTCGGCGAAGTCCCGGCGCGCCGACCGGAGTTGGTGGCGAAGCTGCTGGATCTCGGCCCGGTACCGGGCGCAGGCCCGCAACGCCCGGCCAAGACGCTCGGCGTGGCCGACCGCTGCCTCGGCCCAGGCCTCCGCTCGGAAGAGGAGGGTGGCGTTCTCGATCCGTGCCGTGGTCAGCTTCTTCTGCGCGGCCATGACGTCACCAGCGAAGCGCTCCGACCGGCCGAAGGCGATCGCGGTCTCGTTCCTGGTTGCTCCGAGTGCCATGTTGAGCTGCCGCACCCGGCTCTCCAGCCAG
Organism: Kitasatospora sp. NPDC127116; assembly: GCF_042677365.1. Taxonomy (NCBI): domain Bacteria; kingdom Bacillati; phylum Actinomycetota; class Actinomycetes; order Kitasatosporales; family Streptomycetaceae; genus Kitasatospora; species Kitasatospora sp. NPDC127116. The sequence continues at coordinate 13,408 of NZ_JBHXTL010000015.1, read as the reverse complement.
GCGTTGCGCTCTTCGAGTCCGGCTATGCGGCGTCTTCTACCAAACATGGCGTTCCCCTTCGAGGATGTCGCTGGAGCTGAGAAGGCCGAGGGCGCAGGCGATACCGACGGCGTGGGTGGGATTGGCGGCCTTGAGCGCGACGAGGACGGCTCGCAGGTGGAGTCGCACGTCACGGACGCCGATTCCCCACCTGTCGGCGATCTGACCGGGCTGCTCACCTCGGGCGTACCCGAGGATTACCGCCGACTGGACTGGGGTCAGCAACTCCCTGTCGCGCCCATGGACCTTCCTGCTCACGACGCCACCGCCACGGGCACCTGGAGCAGGGGCCACGAACCGTCGATCACCTTGTTCGGCGACCCGCCCTGCTCCGGCGTCGCCTTCGTCCGGAACCACTGCTGCAAGCCGGCCTGCTGCTCTGCCCGCCACCCCTGCTGCGCCCCGTAGAGCCCGGCCGGACCGAGGGCGTTCAACCACGCGTACTTCTGGAACTGGGCCTCGGCGATGAAGAGGGCGGCGAGGGCGTCGGCTTCGGCGGTGTGCCAGTCGGTGAGACGCACGCCGTAGATCTCTGCTGTCGGCTTCAGCTTCCGCATACCGGTGCCCTTGCGGTAGCGGTCGACGTGCTTGTCGATGACGTGCGGGTCGACGAGCGGGGGGTGCGTGGCGGTGATGTGTTCGTCCATCGGCGCAAGGCCGTGACGGAGCAGCTCGAAGTGCAGCACGCTCCAGTCGAACGACAGGTTGAACGCGACGATCGGCACACCCGAGTTGAGCGACTCCGCGAGCAGGCCGGCGATCTCCTCCAGGGCTGCTCGCGGGTCCTGCCCGTCGGCTTCCGCCTGTTCGGTGGTGATGCCGTGGATGGCCGTGGCCTCGTTGGGGATCGGCACGCCGGGGTTGACGAGCCAGGTGCGCACCGCGGTCTTCTGGTTGTGGCCACCGCGGAGGGCGAGGGCCGCGGTGACGATGCGCGCGTCCATCGGGTTCGGGCCGGTCGTCTCGGTGTCGAATCCGCCGCGGCGGACCCTGTCGAAGTACATGAGCTCCTCCTCTTATGGGGGTGGGGGAGAATGGGGTCGTGGGGGGGGGGGGGGTTGTGGGGGGGGGGGGTGGCCCCCCCCCACCCCACCCACGCGGATATGAGGGGAGGGGCGGGGCGGGGCGGCGGACCCCCCCGCGGACGC
>NZ_JBHXTL010000015.1:0-12211 GCF_042677365.1 Kitasatospora sp. NPDC127116 | reverse complement strand
GCGGCGTACCGGGTCTTTTTACAGGAGCCCCTCCTCTTTGGGGGGGGGGGTAGATTGGGGTCGTGGAGCCGTGCCTGTTTCCGGCGGGCACGGCTCCACCAGACCTCACCCTCGATGGCGAATCACTGGGAGTCGCCGACGATGCGCTCCTGCCCGACCCGGTACAGCAGCGCACCGAGCTGCTCCTCGGCGCCGGTTTCGTTGGTGACGAGTGCACTGAACAAGCCGGCCTGCTTGATCTCGTAGTTGATCTGGGCGAGCCGCTGCCGGCCGGTGGTGGGCTGCAGGATCTCGTCGAGGTAGTCGCGGGCCGACCGGGTCGGAGCCTCGCCACGCTCGATGTACGAGCTGTCCGGGTCCGGGTCATTGGTGGGAGTCAGGCCGAGCGTCAACAGCAGGGTTCGGAGGGCAACGCTCTGCGACTTGGTGGTGGACTTGTCGGCGGTGTCGAGGGCCTCACCGCGGGTCTGGACGGTGAAGCTGTCGCCCATCGGGCCCATGATCTGCCAGGTGGTCAGCACGGTGCACTCGCGCATCTTGCTGCCGGACTTGGTGTTCTTCTCCCCGTACTCGGCCTCGACGGTGAGCGGGATGACGTTGATCCCGTGCTTCAGCGTGACCGGCCCGAAGACGTTGACGACCGTGTCGACGCCGCGGAAGTTGAAGCGAGTGCCGGACTGGTTGTACTGCTCGCCCTTGCCGATGGCGCGGATGTCGCGGCGGACGCGGAGCCACGCGAGGTGAACGGGGATCATGTCCGGGTCGTCGTCGCCGAGGTCGTACTGGCTCAAGTCGGGCAGTTGTTCGGCGGGCGCCGTGGTGGACTCCTCGGACGCCTGGTCGGTTGGGGCCTGCTCGGCCCGGCCGGCTTTGGCGGCGGCCCGCGCTGCGAGCGTGACGGGCTGGGTCATGCGCTGTGCCTCTTCCGCACATCGGTGGGGATGCTGATCTGGTCGTAGGGCTTGTCGGTCACGCAGTCCGCGTACGCCTCCGGCCAGCGTTCGGCGAGCCGGGAGAGGTCCGGGCTCTGCTTGCTGCGCTGCTCGATCGAGTACGCAGGCCGGTCGCCGAGGACCGCCATCTCCGCGCCGCCGAGCGTCGCGTACAGGCGGGCCTGCGCGGCCTTACGCCGGGTCTCTGCCTCGGCCTTGGCGGACACCGCGTCGAGGTAGTCCGCGAGCGCGTCCTGCGCGTCGCCGTCCCGGTCGATGTGCACCGTCCCGGAACGGTCCGGGTGCAGCCGCCGGTACAGGTCGAGGAGCGGGCCCGGGTCGGCGTCCGGGCTGAGCACCGGCGGCCGGCCGTCGACGATGCGCTGCCACAGCTCGGCGGCTGCGGCCCGCAGGTCGAGCACCAGTTGCTGGTGCTCGACCACGCGGACGGTGAACTGCCGGTAGTCGTTGCCGCCGATCTTCACCGCGACGTGCATGTGGTCGAACCCGCAGGTGTCGGCCTGGTGCAGGGTCTGCGCGAGGACGTCGTCCGGGCAGCCCCGCCGCCACATCGACGCCTTCATCTTGTCGCGGCATTTGATCTCCAGCGCGCACACCGCGCCGGGCTCGATCGGGCACGTGTCGACGCGCCGGTCGAGGGTGCACATCTGCCACGGCCGCTCCACGTTGGCGACCAGGCCGACCCGGCGAACCGAGCTGCGATTGCTGGCGGCCCAGCGGCGGGCGACGCCATCCTCATCGACGCGGCCCCAGTACGCGGGCTCAGAGTCGTCGGATTCCAGTGGCAGTTCACCGCGTTTGTCGTAGTAGACGGACAGCTCGTTGCCGTACTTGGACAGGCCGAGCATGGCGGTGATGTCGCTTGAACCGATGCCGCGCCGGCGGGCGGTGAGCCAGTCATCGCGGTTGGCGTCGGCCGGGAGAATGAGCCGAGCAGTCGGGGTGACGCGCCGCCCGGCGGCCGGGGCCTGGACCCCGGCCAGCGCGGTGACAGTCACGCCGCCCCCTTGCGCTGCTGCGGGACATGCCCGCCTGCCGCGATCAGAAGCCGCTCAGCCAGGTGCCGGGCGTCGGTACTTGCCAGCAGCATGTTCGCGCCGCCCAGGCGCTCCAGCAGCTTCTGTACCAGCTCGTCGCGCTCCGGACCTGACGCCGCGTACAGGTTCGCCAGCTCCTGGCCGACACCCCCCGGGTCCTCCGCTGCCTCCGCCGCGAGCGACACCAGCAGCGCGGATACCAGCGGCGTCACGTCCAGTTCCACACCAACCGGGCGGCGCCGAACCCACACCGGGAACGCGGCGTTGATCCGGTCCGCCGCCTGGGCGAGCAGACCCTCGCCGTTCAGCAGGGCGGCAACGTTCCGGGCAAGCGGGACACCGTACGTCTTGGCCAGCAGCCGGGCCGCTCGCTGCACCACCGGCCCCCCCAGCGCACTCACCGCACACCGCCGGCACGGACCAGCGTCAGAGCCTTGGCGTACTCCACCGCCGTCTCCGCGGACCAGTCCGCCGGGTCGCCGTGGTCGCCGACGAACCAGGCCGCGAGCTCCTGCTCCGACAGCCACGACAGCGCCCAGGCGACGAACTCGCCGTCATACACCGTCGTCGCCAGCTCGGTGCGCAGGCGAACACCGCGGCCGCCGTCGTCGTAGTGCAGTTGCTGGTGCACAACTCCACCGAAACGGTCCTGGTAGGCATGGACGGACCCGGCGTCGCGAAGGTGAACGTTCACGACGATGCGCTGACCCGCCTGGTGGACCTCGATGCCCCACGGAACCGGTTCGCCGAATGCGACGATCGTCTCGGCGAGCGCAAGCCCGGCGAGCATGTCCGGGCGCCTACTGTCGGGGGATTGGGTGGTCGTGGAGCGTTGGGTAGGCTGTGTGATCACGGCCTTCCTCCTTGCTGTGTTGTGTGTGGGGCCGTGGGGCTGCCGGTGGTCTAGCCACCACCAGCAGCCCAACCCAAAGTTGATGCAGCGAGCGGCGCGCTACGCGGCTTGCAGCTGGACGGCTGCGCGCTGGTGCGCGATGAGTTCCTCGATGGCTTCGACGGTCCCGAGACGGTGGCCCGGGTACCAGGCGGCCTCCGCTGCGGCCCGAGGCGTCAAGACGTCGCGTTCCCGTCGAGCGAGGGCGAGAATTCGGCCAGCCTCTCGGATGGCCTCGTCGCGCCTGGTCATGCGGCGGACGGGATGTCGGTGGTCATGAGGTCGTCAAGACTGATCCCGTAGGTGCGTCGGATCTTGGCCTGGGTCGCGGCGCTGGGGCTGCACTTGCCGTTGATCAAACGGGACATGGTGGACTGGCTGACCTTCAGGCGCCTGGCCATGTTGTAGGCGCTGTCATCCCCCGCCTGAGCTGCAGCCTGTCGGAGGTACTCGACGTTGAGTCGCACGTGCTCTCCTCGCAAGCGTGATGCTTCCGTCATCGGCAGTAGTGCCGGATGTGGAAGTAAAACTAGCCCCCCGGTGTCTCGTCGGCAAGTGCTTGCACATGTGGAAGTTGTGGAGTGGGGTGGCCCGCCGCTGGCCTGATACTCCCCACCTCCTATATTCCACTTATGGAACTACTGCCGGAGGTGCTAGCCGCTCGGCTATCCTCCGGTTCGGAGAGGTGAGGGACATGACACTTTCGGATCAGTACGCCGCCTGGCTCGGCGGCGCGATGCGCGCCGCCGGCCTCGACATCGACAAGCAGCGCGGCGGTGGGCGCCAAGCCCTGGCCCAAGCCGTCGGCGTATCCGCCAGCACCGTCGGACGATGGCTCGCCGCCGCCGCCGTCCCCAGCCCCGAGTACTTCGAACCCATTGCCGACGCCGTCGGCGTGCCGGTCACGCAGATGCTTGTTGATAGTGGAATCATTTCCGCCGCATCTCTGACGCTCGGCCAGCCAACAGACGTACGATTTGACCCCATCACCCCCGCGCAGGCGGCCGACGAGCTCGGGCTCACCGACCCCACAGAGCGCGCGCTGTTCATGCGAGACCTGGCTCAGCAGAACCGCCGCCTGCACGCCGCCGACGAGGGGGACGGTGATGCTGTAGCCCAATGACGGGGGAGGGTGCATGACCACGAGGACTACTACCGCGGCACTAGCCGGAGCAGCCATACCCATATGTGCAGCAGCTGCCAGTGCCGCGATCCTCCAACACGACGAGGTCATGGCCGTCGTCGGCCTGATTTTCGCCATCATCGGCGCGGCCGCCACGGTCACACGCGTCATCCACAGCGCCGTCACCGACACCGCGATCGAGCGCCGGCGGCTGCACCGCGCCGAAGAGCGGACCGCCGCGGAATACGCACGGTACATAGCCGCCAGGGCCATCGTCGATGCGGACGCGGAGCGACTGTGCCGGGACGCCGCCGACATGGAGGCCCGCTCGGCCCGGCGCCTCGCCGACGAGAGAGAGCGGCTGCGCCTCGAAACCGAAGACCTCCGGGGAGCGTTGAAGCGACAGGGCTACCAGATTGGGTTCGCGCATGCTCAACGCGGCATCGTCGAAGCTCAGAATCAGGTTGGCCGCATGGCAACTGTCATTCCGCTGCCCTCGCCAGCCGTAGGATCCGAGCCGGCCACAGGCAGCGGCCATTCGTCCTAGCGCTGGGGGATCCTTGCCAGACGATCACGACCTCATTCCAGCCATCGGCTACATCCGCGTCAGCACGTACCGTGAGGAGAAGATCTCCCCGGAGCTCCAGCGGGCCAGCATCGAGGCGTGGGCGGAGCGCCGGAGGCGCCGGATCGTCCACTGGGTCGTCGACCTGGATGTGACGGGGCGGAACTTCCACCGAAAGATCATGAAGGCCATCGGCTACATCGAGGACGGCGCCGCCAAGGAGATCGCCGCCTGGAAGTACAGTCGCTTCGGCCGCCAGCGCCACGGCAACGCGGTCAACCTCGAACGCCTGGAGCGCGCCGGCGGCGAACTCGTCTCCTCCACCGAGGAGGTGGACGCCCGCACCGCCATCGGGCGCTTCCAGCGCGGCATGCTGCTCGAAGTGGCCGCGTTCGAGAGCGACCGCACCGGCGAGCAGTGGGCCGAAACCCATGAGTGGCGACGGCGGCAGGGACTCCCCCACGGCGGCGGCCGGCGATTCGGCTACATCTGGCACCCCCGGAAGGTGCCCCAGCCCGACGGGACGTTCCGCGTCCAGCGTGAGCACTATGAGATCAATCCCGCTGTGGCCCCCGCCATCATCGAGATCTACCAGATGTACGTCGACGGCACCGGCTTCCGGGTCCTGGCCAACAGGCTCAATGCGGCAGGGATCCGCACTGCCCGGGACACGCAGTGGTGGGAAGAGAGCCTCAAAAGGTACATGGACAGCGGGTTCGCCGCCGGTTACCTGCGGCTCCACTCCAAGAGCTGCACGTGCGAACCGTACAATGGCGGATGTCCGAACCACGAGCACGTGAAGACGACCGACGAGAGCGTACTGCCGCCGATCATCTCCGAAGAGCTCTGGCAGGAGTACCTGGCGAGGCGCGCCTTGGTCAAGTCAACAGTCCCCAAGTCGCGGGCAGTTACACATCCGTTCTCAATGATCCTGCGATGTGCGCAATGCGGCGGATCCATCAACAAATACCGCGTCAAGATCTACTCATACGTTCGATGCAACAACCGCCGCCACCGCTCGTTCCTCTGCAAGGACACCAACATGCCCTACTCCATCGTCGAGGAGGCGGTGAAAAAGTGGCTGGGCGAGATCACTGGGGAGATCGACGCCGAAGCCTCACGGCCCGTGAAGAAGTCGGCACTGGGAGACAAGAATGAGCGACGCGCCGACGAACTGAAAGTCCGCATCGAGAAGCTGGAAAAGGCGGCGGTCAAGCACATGCGTGCATTCGCTCTCGCAGAGGGCGAAGATGACGCCCTGGAGGCGGAGTTCAAGGCGACACTCGCTCAACTACGCGCTGAGAAGGCGGAGGCATCTACAGAGCTCGCCAAACTGCGCGGTGATGCGAACGACGGCGCCAAGAGGTCGGGTGCGAGGACTGCCGCTCCGGCGATCGCCATCGGACTCCTGGAAGAGTGGGACACCCTCCCCCAGGAACGGCTCAACGCACTCCTGGCGAAGTTGATCCGAGCCGTCCTCGTGGGGCCGGCCAAGAAGGTCGCGGTGGTGCCGGTTTGGGCGCCGGCTGATGCGATCAAGACGGAGCCGCTGCGCTGGCAGGCCGCCAAGTTTGACCATTAGAGGCACTGATCGGAACGGTGTACGGGATGAACTTCGAGACGATGCCGGAGCTCAAGTGGGTCTTCGGCTACCCGTTCGCGATCGGGCTGATGGCGCTGGTGTGCACCGGGCTGTACCTGGTGTTCAAGAAGCGGGACTGGCTGTAGTCCGGAGCCCCGGGTCCCGCTGACCCGGGCCCCGCTGCCCCCGGGTCCAGGGCCGGGGCCGCTTCTGTGCGTGGACCCCGCGCTCCGCTTTCCTCACCGGACGGTGACAACTCGGCCTCGTTCCAAGGACGTTCGGTGCCGGCGCGGGATCGGAGGGGGACCCTTCCCCGGGAGCGGGGAGGGGGTCCGGATGCGGGCGATCGCGGGGATGATGACGGCGGCCGTGGTGATGGGGTTGCTGCTGGGCGGGGCGGTGAGCCTGCTGCTGTTCGCCTTCACGGACTGGTTCGACCCGATCGCGCGGTGGGTGCACGTGCACGGCTTCTTCCTCTGGGCCCACGGCACGCCCTAGACATCAGCCGGGCAGCAGTCGCTCGTACTCGGCCTCCGGGTCCAGTTGGCGCCGGTAATCGACGTGCAGCCGGACGGTGCCGTCCGTTCCGGCCAGGCGGTCGAGCGGGCCGGCGCCGGCCGGGAGCGGGTGGGGCTGCGGCCACTGCTGTGCGAGGACGGCCAGCGGGGTGCCGTCGGCGGTGCGGACCACCCAGGTGGCGCGGCCGCCGCCGATCAGCGGGAGCCGGGGCCGGGGGAGGCCGAGGGCGGTGAGCGCCGCCGGGGTGTCCAGGTGGTCGGGGAGGGTGAGGGTCTCGGCGTGCGGGGCGTCGGCGTCGTCGCCGGCCGCGACGCTGTCGCGGGTGAGGAGGATGCGCATGGCGGGAGGATAGGCCGGAGCCGCGGGCGAGCGCCCGGGGTGTGGCCCGCGGGGGTGGCGGCGGGGCCTCACCCGTGTGCCGGATTGACAAGGGGCATTGCCGTACTGGCAAATGGCAGGCATGGCCGACGAAGACTTCGAGAACGTCCTCACCACGGTGGGCCCGCGGCTGCGGGCGCTGCGGCGGGAGCGCGGCACCACGCTCGCCAAACTGGCCGCCGTCACCGGCATCTCGCTCAGCACGCTGTCCCGGCTGGAGTCCGGGCAGCGCAAGCCGACGCTGGAGCTGCTGCTGCCGCTGGCCCGGGAGTACCGGGTGCCGCTGGACGAACTGGTCGGCGCCCCGGCCACCGGCGACCCGCGGATCCACCCGCGCCCGGTGACCAGGAACGGCCAGACCATCGTCCCGCTCACCCGCCACCTGGGCGGCCTGCACGCCTACAAGCACATCGTGCCGCCGGGCCGGAACGCCGGACCCGAGCTGGAGCTGAAGGTCCACGAGGGGTACGAGTGGCTGTACGTGCTGTCCGGGCGGCTGCGGCTGGTCCTCGGCACCCACGACCTGGTGCTGACGGCCGGTGAGGCCGCCGAGTTCGACACCCGCACCCCGCACGCCTTCGGCAACGCGGGGCAGCAGCCGGTGGAGTTCCTCAGCCTGTTCGGGCCGCAGGGGGAGCGCATCCACGTCAGGGCGCGCCCGGGAACCTCTGTTCGGTAGGTTCGTTCCTGACAGGGGGTCTTCCTACCGGCTCCCGCCAGGCCATCGGGAGGGGCCGAGGAAATGACTGTGCAGCAGAGCGCGGAGTCCGGCGAGAGCGGCGGAGCCGGGGAGCGTGCGGAGGCCGGGGACGGCCGGGCGGAGCCGGGTACGGGCAGCGCGGTGGCGAAGGGTGCGGACGCGGGCGCCGGTGCTCCCGGCGGGATCGGTGCGCCCGGGAGCGCGGGTGCTCCCGGGAAAGCGGCCCCCGGGGAGGGCAGTGCCCCCGGGACGGCCGTCGCGCCGGGGCCGGCCGTCGCTCCCGGGGCGGCCGACGAGGAGGCCGAGCGCCCCCGGAAGAAGCGCCCGTTCTGGCAGGAGCTGCCGATCCTGCTGGTGGTCGCGCTGCTGCTCTCGCTCGGCATCAAGACCTTCTTCGTGCAGGCCTTCTCCATCCCCTCCGGCTCGATGGAGCAGACCCTCGCGATCGGCGACCGGGTGCTGGTCGACAAGTTCACCCCATGGTTCGGCGCCAAGCCCGAGCGCGGCGAGGTGGTGGTGTTCCGCGATCCGGGCGGCTGGCTGGAGGGCACGCCGACGGTCTCGGGCGACTCCGTGATGGGGACCGTCCAGAAGGCGCTCAGCACCGTCGGCCTGATGCCCTCGGCGGACGAGAAGGACCTGATCAAGCGGGTGATCGCGGTCGGCGGCGACACCGTCGAGTGCGAGGCGGGCTCGCCGCTGAGGGTGAACGGCGTCGCGCTGGACGAGCCGTACCTGTTCCCGGGTGCGACGCCCTGCGACAACGACCCGGTCGGCACCGTCACCGTGCCCAAGGACAAGCTGTGGGTGATGGGCGACCACCGCAACAACTCGCGGGACTCCCGGTGGCACCACAACGAGACCGGCGACGGCTTCGTGCCGGTGGACAACGTGGTCGGCCGGGCCTTCGTGGTCGCCTGGCCGTTGTCCGACTGGTCCACGCTGCCGGTCCCGGACACCTTCGACAAGGTGCCGGCCGGGGCGGCGGGCGCGGCAGGCGCGCCGTTCGGGACGCCGCCGGCGCCGGAGGCCGCCGCACTGGCCGGCATCGTGCCGCTCGCCCTGTGGCAGCGGCTGCGCTCGGCGCGGAAGGACCGCTGAGGCCGGCTCGCCTTCCCGGAACCCGGTCGACCGGCTTCGATCGGGTTCGATCGGCTTCGACGGAACTCCTCCCACTGACATCTACACGCCTGTAGAGTTCAGGAGGTGAGCTGAACGCCCGGCGGCCGGCCGCCCCGAGCGGGCGCCCGGCGGCCGGGTCCGGGTCGGGAGGCGGAGCCGTGATGGAGAATCAGTGCAGCCCCGGGGACGCCGGAGGTCCGGCGGGGCCGGAACCGGCGGGAACGGATCAGGCAGGACCGGAAACGGCGGCCCGGGACGTCCGCTGGGTCTACCAGCCGGTCGAGGTGGACCTCGGGGACGGTGGCTGGGCGCTCGGCCGGATCAGCGCGTGGTGGCAGGACGCGGCCGGGCAGCGCTGGTGCCGGCTGCGCATCGGCCGCGGCGGACAGCCCGCGCTCTGGCAGCCGTTCGACCCGGCGCGGGTGCTGCTGCTGCCGGTGTCCGGGCTCTGAGCAGGCCGGTCGGACATTCCGGTGGAACCGTTCGGCGGGCCCCGTCGTCCCTGGGATCGACCGCCGACAGGCCATTTAGCGACCGGGGACGACGTGACTTCGGAGATCTACTTCAGCAGCAACTACCGCGACCTGTGCGAGCAGCACGGCACCGGCGCGGGCTTCCAGTTCGAGTTCTCCTGCTACCGCTGCTCGGACACCTGGCGTTCGGCGTTCGAGCCGTTCCGGACCGGTCAGGTGGCGGGCTGGATAGGCAAGGGCGTCAGCGCGGCCTGGAACCTCATCGGCGGCAACGCCAACACCATCAGCAACGCCGCCGACGGTCTGGCCGGCCAGACCTGGGGCACCTCGCGGGACGAGGCCTTCCAACGGGCCATCACCAACGCCCAGTCCCACTTCAACCGCTGCGCCCGGTGCACCCATTACGTCTGCGGCCGCTGCTTCGACCCGGCCCAGGGCCTGTGCCACACCTGCGCCCCGGACACCGCGGCCGAGGCGGTGGCGGCGCAGCACCGCGGCCTCAACGACACGGTCACCGAGCGCGCGTACAAGTCCGGTCAGCAGTCCGGGGCCGAGTTCGACGTCAACGCGCCGCGTCAGCTGGTCTGCCCGCAGTGCCACACCGAGACCCACGGCACGCCGTTCTGCCCCGGCTGCGGCTTCCGACTGGCGCAGCCCGTCCAGTGCACGAGCTGCCACAAGGACGTCCCGGACGGCGCCGCGTTCTGTCCGTCCTGCGGGACGAGATGCTGACACCTCGTCCGCAGGACGGCGGGGCGCCCCCGGAGCGACGGGCCGGAGGCGCCCCGCCGTCGTGTGCGCGGGAGGGACCGGCTCAGCCGTACGAGAGGTTGGCGCAGGGATCGTCGTCGGCCGAGCGGGCGGCGCCGCTGACGCTGGTGGGCAGCGGGGCCGGGGCGGTGGGGGCGCCGCCGGGGGCCGCGGTGGCGGGGCCGGCGGGGTTGGCGGCGGCGAAGTCGTGGCCGAGGACGACGCTGACGCCCCGGCCGCCGGGCTGCACGGTCGCGCCGGGGAACAGCTTGGCGACCGCCTCGGCGGAGGTGCGCTCGCCGGTGCCGTACTCGACGACGGTGGTGCTGCGCGGCTTGCCGACCGCGTTGCCGACGCCGGCGACGGTGTAGCCGGCGCCCTTGACGGTCTCCGCGGCCCGGCCGCCGAGCCCGGACTCGCCGGTGCTGTTGAGCACGGAGACCTTCACCTCGGCGGCCTTGGCGTCCGGTGCCGGGGTCGGGGCCGGCGTGGGCGCGGCCTCGGCGGCGGGTGGGGCGGAGGGGGTGGCGGCGTCGGCCGGGGCGCTCGCGTCCTGGCCGTCGATGGTGCGGTCGGCCTTGAGCGCGGCCCACAGCTGGTCCACGTCGGGGTGCACCAGGGCGACCCGGGGGCCCTCGTAGCGCCAGGGCACGGTGAGGAACTTGATGTCGTGCAGGTTCACGTCCTTGAGTTCCATGGCGAAGGAGAGCAGCTTGGCGGCCGAGCCGAGGCCGGGGTCGACGGTCAGTGACCTGGTGGCCGCGTCGGCCAGCGGCAGCAGCGTGGTCGGGTCCATGCCGCGGGACTTGACCTCCTTGATGAGGGAGGACATGAAGGCCTGCTGGCGCTTGGTGCGGCCGATGTCGGAGCCGTCGCCGATGCCGTGCCGGACCCGGACGTAGTCCAGCGCGGCCTGGCCCTCGACCTTCTGTTTGCCCTTGGGGAAGAGCAGCTTCCCCTTGTGGCCGAGGTTGGGGTTGAGGTCCCCCTCGTGGATGTCGTTCGGCAGGCAGACCTCGACGCCGCCGACCGCCTTGGTCATCGCGGCGAAGCCGTTGAAGTCGACCACGATGGTGTGGTCGACGCGCAGGTTGGTCAGCTTCTCGACGGCGTTCTGGGTGCAGGCCGGGTTGCCCTGGTCGCTGTCGCCGACCGAGAAGGCGCTGTTGAACATCACATTGGTCTGCTCCTTGGTCCACTTGCCGTTGGGGAGCTTGCACGGCGGGACGGTGACCAGGGAGTCGCGGGGGATGGAGATGCCGACGGCGTGCTTGTGGTCGGCGTAGACGTGCAGCAGGATCGCCGTGTCCGAGCGGGCGCCGCCGTCCCCGCCGCCGCCCAGGTCGCTGTTGCCGTTGCCGCGGCTGTCCGAGCCGATCATCAGCACGTTGACCGGGGTGCGGCCCTGGGCGTCCGGGGTCGCGGCCTCCGGGCGGTCCTTGCTGAGGGCGTCGCCGTCGAAGGTGTTGATGTTGCTGTTCAGCCGGTAGTAGAGGCCGGCGCCGCCGAGGACGGCGAGCGCGGTGCAGCCGGCGGTCGCCCAGAGCACCTTCTCCTTGGTGCTGCGCTTGGGCTTCTTGCGCGCCCGGGCCGCTGAACGGCCGTCCGATATGCTCGCACTGTCCGGGTTCCGGTCGTTCTTCTGGCCGGTTCTCCGGCCGGTGGCCCGGCGTCCGCCCGCCCGGTGCGGCGAATTCTCGGCTTCGGGGGAACCCTTTCGGCCAGACACGTCGTCATCCTCCACAGTTGCCACGCGAGCCCCCGTCGAAAAGCGGCGGGTTCGCGTGGCCCGGGGCCGGAGCCGATCCGGGCGTGACCCGTCGCTAAACTTTTACACCGCTGTAGAACTTCAGTGGAGCATACTAGGCGCGGATGGGAAAACCAGCTGGTCAGACCATGAGAAATTGGTCAGAGCGGCTGTTCCGCGCTGCTCCGGACCCGTACGAGGAGCACGATGACTGATCGGATAGCACGTTCGATAGCCGGCGCCCTGGTGGCCCTGCTGGCCGCCGCCGGCCTCACCGCCGCGGCCTCGGGTGCGGCGGCGGTGGCCGCACCCCGAACCGTCGCGGCCGCCGCCGCGCATCCGGGAGCCCTGTCTCTTATACACATCTCCG
>NZ_JBHXTL010000014.1:49843-107715 GCF_042677365.1 Kitasatospora sp. NPDC127116 | reverse complement strand
TTTTGATCCCCCCCGGGGGGGGGGGGGGGGGGCGCCCGGGGGGGGGGGCGGGCCCCGGGGCCCCGGGGCGGCGCGGGCCTCAGCCCGAGCGGCGCAGCAGGGTGATCCGCGAGCGGGTCATCAGCGCCGCGAGCCCGGCCGCGAGCACCGGCAGCAGCAGCACGGTGGCGGCGATGGTGGGCCACGGGAAGACCAGGGCCGCCTTGCTGGCGATCTCCTCGGGGCTCATCCCGGGGTAGCTGCTCGCCGCGGCCTCGACCTTGCGCAGCGCCACTCCCGGCACCACGCCGCAGACCACACCGAGCAGGGCGCCCATCGCGGCGATCACCCCGCACTGGAAGCCGGACAGCGAGCGCCGGATGCGGGGCTCGGCGCCGACCGCCGCGAGGGTGGTCAGGTCGCGCTGGGAGTCGGCGGCGGCCAGTCCGGTCGCGATGCCGGCCGCGCCGAGGGCGACGATGCCGGCGAAGACGTTCAGACCGAACTGGATCAGCCCGGCCGGGGACTCGTAGCCGCGCTCGATCTTGAGCACGTCGTGGTCGACGAGCTTGGCCAGCGCGCCGTCGGCCTTCTGCTGGGCGGTGTCCGAGGGCATGGCGCCGGGCAGCCAGACGGAGCCGGCCGGGGCGGTGGAGAAGCCGAGCCGGGTGGCGGTGTCCTGGCTGACCACGGCCTGGGCCGCGGCGGGCAGCGCGGACTCGGCGAGGACGGCGTCCACGGTGATCTCGGTGATGACGGGCTTGCTCGCGGGGCCGTTCCCGCCGCCGATCACCGGACTGCTGTACCGGAGGAACGCCTTGCCGTCCTTGAGGTAGCGGGCGTCGAAGACCACGGCCTTGCCGGCGGCGAGGGCCCGGCCCGGGGCCGGGTCGGTGACTCCGAAGAGGTTGTGCAGCAGGGTGGCGTCCCCGGCCGTGACCTGGCTGAACGGGTTGCCCCGGCGGTGGTCCACCTGGCAGCGCTTGTCGGTGCTCATGACGTGCTCGCTCTCGGCCAGCGAGAGGGTGCCGCCCGTGTCCGTGAGCGGGCAGCGGTCCTCCTTGGGCAGCTCGACGCTGACGTAGCCGCAGTAGCTGCCCTCGGAGCAGTCGACCTTCGGCTGGACGCGCCGGACGTCGGCGCGCGGGCCGAGGTCGGGGATGCTGCGTTCGACGGCCTCGCGCATCTGCGGCAGCAGCTTGGCGTCGGACAGCCAGCCGTTGCCGAGGATGACGGCCCCGGACGGACCGGAGGCGGTGTACTCCAGCCGGTACTGCTCCTCGAAGCTGGCGATGTAGACGCTGACGGCCACGGAGCCGGCGACGGCGGCCATCACGGCGGCCACCGCGGGCGCGGTGCGGCCGCGGTGGCGCACCGAGTCGCGCAGGGCGAGCCGGGGGCCGAGCGGGAGCCAGCGGCCGAGCCGGCCGAACAGGCCGACCAGGTAGGGCACGAGGGCGACCATGCCGAGCTCGGCGAGGGCCGAGCCGCCGAGGACGGCGAAGCTGCGGTTGCCGACGCCGCTGGTGGCACCGGCCAGGGCGAGGGCGGCGCCGCCGCCGAGGGTCAGCAGTCCCGCGACGGCGAGCCTGCGGCTCGGCGGCTTGAGGGTGTCGCGGCCGGTGAGCGCGGCGACGACGTCCTGCCGGGAGGCCTGGACGGCGGGCACGACGGCGGCCAGCAGGCCGGTGACGAGCCCGACCATGAGGACGCCGAGCAGGTCGAGCGGCGGCAGGGCGAAGTGGGCGAAGCGCTGGCCGGAGCGCTCCTCGGCGGCGGTGCGCAGCAGGGCGACCAGGCCGATGCCGAGGCCCAGGCCGATCACGGCGCCGGTGATGCCGAGGACGATGCCGCCGCCGAGCACGACCGCGCGGACGTTGGCGCGCTCACCGCCGGCGGCGGCGAGCAGCCCGAGCTGCCGCCGGGAGCGCCGGGCGCCGACGGCGAAGGCGGGGCCCGCGAGGAGGACGATCTCCAGCAGGGCCATGCCGACGACGGTGGCGAGGATGACGATGTCGGTCCGGTTGAAGTAGCTGGGGCCGCTGCCGTCCTGCTTCTGGTCGACGAAGTAGGGGACGTCGGCACGGGCCGGCGGGTCGGCCAGCACGGCGCGCGAGGTCACCTGGAAGCCGTACCCGTTGAACTCCTTGACCTTCTGCCAGTCGATCGAGGCCCCGGCCGGGAGCTTGACCAGCCAGCGGGTGGTCTCGCCGGGGTCCTCGGTCGAGGCGTCGGAGCCGCCCGACGGCTTGGGGAGGCGGTCGAGCACGGTGCCGGGGCGGGCGGTGAGCTCGGTGGCCCGCAGTTCGCCGGGGTACTCGTAGACGCCGGTGATGGTGAAGGGGCTGTTCTCCAGGCCGCGGACGGCGGTCCTGTCGCCGATCCTGAGCCCGGAGCGCTTGAGGAAGTCCCGGGTGACGGCGGCCTCGGTGTCGGCGGTGGGGGCCCGGCCCTGGAGGAGGTCGATCCGGCCCCGCCAGACCGGGTCGGTCAGGTCGGCCTCGCTGACCCGGGTGCTGATCAGGCCCTCGGAGCTGCTCGCGGCGGTGAACGGGCCGGTGAGCTCGGGCACCAGGGTGGCGCCGGCCGGGAGCAGTTGGCGGGCCAGCTCGTCGGGCGCGGTGTCGAGGGAGCGCTGCTGCGCGGGGGTGTACGTGGGGGCTTCGCCGGCCTTGGCGTCGTCCTTGGGGCTCTGGATGGTGAGCCCCTTCTCGGGGTCGGGCGCCTGCTTGACGGAGGAGCCGCGTTCGACGATGTGCACTTCGCCGACCGCCTGGCCCATGACCCGCGTCGCGTGTTCGGCGGGGGTGAGCTCGGCGCTGCGGAAGACCACGTCGGCACCGGTGACGCCGAGGACGGGCAGGGCGACCATGGCGATGACGAGGGCGCTGCGGCCCTTGGCGCGCAGGGCGTCACGGCGGGCGATGCGCAGGGCCACCCGCCAGGCGCTGAGCTTCACTCGTCCACCTTCAGGCTGTTGGTGGCGGCGCTGACGAGCAGGCTGGCGGCGTCCTGGCTGACGGACTCGTCGACCATCCGGCCGTCGCGCAGGAAGACGACCCGGTCGGCCCAGGCGGCGTGCCGGGCCTCGTGGGTGACCATCATGGCGGCGGCGCCGGCGTCGCAGCGGGCGCGCAGGACGGCGAGGACGGCCTCGCCGGTGGTGGAGTCGAGGGCGCCGGTGGGTTCGTCGGCGAGGACCAGGCGGCGGTCGCCGATCAGGGCGCGGGCGATGGCGACGCGCTGTTGCTGACCGCCGGACATGTCGTCGGGGAAGCGGTCGGCGAGTTCGGGGATGCCGAGCTCCTCCAGGGCGGCGAGGGCCTCGCGGCGGGCGGCGCGGGTGGACAGCCCGTCGAGTTCGCGCGGCAGCGAGATGTTCTCGGCGGCGGTGAGCGCCGGTATCAGGTTGTAGTCCTGGAAGACGTAGCCGACGGAGCGGCGGCGGACCCGGGCGAGCTTCTTGCGGTCGAGCTCGCCCAGGGCGACGCCCTCGACCAGGACCCGGCCGCCGCTCGGGGTGTCCAGGCCGCCGGCCAGGGTGAGCAGGGTCGACTTGCCGGAGCCCGAGGGGCCCATGACGGCGACGAACTCGCCGGGGTGGACCTTGAGGTCGACGCCGCGCAGGGCCTGGACCTCGGCGGCGCCGTGGCCGTGGACGCGGGTGACGTTCTCCAGGTGGAGCACCGGCGTCTGCCGGGCCTCTTGGGTGTGGGACATGGATTCCCCCCTCGTACTGGGTGTGCGCTCGGCGTCGGGGCCGAGCATGGTGGTTCGGTTGCCGCGGGGGCTCAGGCGCGCAGGCGGCGCCCGCGCCTGGCGGGCGCGGCGCCGTCGCGGGCGGCCTCGGCGGTGCGGGTCTGCAGGAGTTCGGCCTGCTGGGCGAGCCGGGTCTCGCAGTGGTCGAGCCAGCGGATCTCGGCTTCGGTCTGGAAGATGAGCTGGTCGAGGACGAGCAGCCAGGCCAGGTCGTTGCTGGCGGAGGGCGTGGCGCCGGGGCGCTTCTCCCCCGCGAGGGCGCGGCCCTTGAGCCGGGTGTAGTCCTGGAGCGCCTTGATGCTGTGCCGGCGCTGGCCCTGGACGACGGCGGAGACGTCGACCCCGGGGACGGTCACCGCCATGGCGAGCTTGATCGCCAGTTCGTCGCGCGGGGGGTTGGTCCGGGGCACCGGGGTGTCGAACCAGGTCCGCAGCTCTTCCCGGCCGGCGTCGGTGGCGGCGTAGAACTGGTGGCCCTCACCGTCCTCCCCCGCGGGCTCGACCAGCCCGTCGCGCTCCAGTCGCGACAGCGTGGTGTAGACCTGCCCGACGTTGAGCGGCCAGGTGGCGCCGGTGCGCGCCTCGAACTCGGTGCGCAGCTGGTAGCCGTAGCGAGGGCCCTGGTCGAGCAGGGCGAGCAGACCGTGACGGATGGACATACCGAGTATGTATACCCGGTATGCCCTACCGTCTCAAGCCGCGCCCACCCGGTCGGGGGAGCGGGTACCGTCGTGCGGTGTGAGCCACTTGCGCATCGCCACCTTCAACCTCCTGCACGGCCAGCCGCTCGCCCCGGACGGCACCCCGCGGCCCTACCCGTCCGACGCCGGCGAGCCGTTGGCCGACGCGGTGGCCGCGCTGGACGCCGACGTGCTGGCGCTCCAGGAGGTCGACCGGTACCAGGCGCGCTCCGGCGGCACCGACCAGGCGGCGGTGGCCGCCGCGGCCATGGGCGCCAAGGACTGGCGCTTCGCCGCCGCCCTGCACGGCCGCCCGGCGCCGGTCGCGGGCTGGGTGCCGGAGCCGTCCGGGCCGGGAGGCCTGCGGGTGTACGGGCCCGGCGAGATGGGCGACGGCGCCCCGCCCTCGTACGGGACGGCACTGCTGACGCGGCTCCCGGTGCGGCACTGGCGCGCCCGGCGCTTCGCCCCGGCGCCGTTCGGGCTGCCGCTGCGGGTGGCCGGGCGGCGCGGACTGACCCAGGTGCCGGACGAGCCGCGGGCGGCGCTGGCGGCCGTCCTGGAGGGCGACCGCGGGCCGTTCACCGTGGTGGCGGCGCACCTGTCCTTCGTCCCCGGCTGGAACATGGCGCAACTGGCCGGCATCCGGCGCTGGATCGCCGACCTGCCGCAGCCGTACCTGGTCCTGGGCGACTTCAACCTGGTCGGGGCCGTGCCCCGCACGGTGCTCGGCGGGGCGACGGCGCTGGAGCGCACCGCGCCGCGGGTGCGGGTGCGCGAGCTGCGGGCGGCCCGGCGGGCCCGGCCGGCCCTGACCGAGGCGCGCCGGCGCCGGGTGCGCGAGCCGCGCCCCCGCCTGCAGGGCTGGTACGACCTGGCGCGCACGCCGACCTACCCCTCGCACCGGCCCGCGGTGCAGTTCGACCACGTGCTGGGGATCGGTGTGCCGCGCACGGCGGTCGGGCCGGCGGCGGCGCCGCGCGCGACGGTGTCGGACCACCGCCCGCTGCTGGTCGAGGTGTCGTTGTAAGGGCGGCCCCGGACGCCTACTGGCGCGCCAGGACCCCGGCCTGCTGCGGGAGGTGGACGGTGGTGGCGGCCCGGGGCTCCCCCGGCCCGAGCGCGTGCGGGGGGTCGAACTGGAGCAGCAGCATGGCCGCGTCGTCGCCGAGCTGGCGCCCGACGTGGCGCACCACGTCCTCGTGCAGCCGCTGCAGGACGTCGGCCGGGCGGCCGGCCGCGCAGTGCGGGAAGCGTTCGGCGAGCGGGTAGAAGACGCCCGCGCGGTCACGGGCCTCGATCACCCCGTCGGTGAACAGCAGCACCCGGTCGTCGCCCTGGAGCAGCAGCCGGTGCACCGGCGGGCGGACGTCGACCGGGTCGAGGACGCCCAGCGGCGGTACGGTCTCGGCGAGTTCGAGCGGCCGGACCTCCCCGCCGCGCAGCAGCAGCGGGGCGGGATGACCGCAGTTGACGATCTCCGCGGCGCCGTCGGGCCCGACGCCGATCAGCACCAGGGTGACGAACTCCTCCTCCACGCCCGGGTGGTCGTTCTCGTGCAGGGCGCGGTCGAGGCTGACGGCCAGCCAGCCGGCCACCCGGTCCAGGGCGGCCTCCTGGTGGGCGGCCTCGCGGAAGGCCCCGAGCACGGCGGCGGCCGTCTCCACCGCGCCGAGGCCCTTGCCGCGCACGTCCCCGACCACCGCCCGCACCCCGTGCCGGGTGTTGACCACCTCGTAGAGGTCGCCGCCGATCCGGGCGTGCGCGGCGGCGGCCTCGTAGTGGACGGCCGCCCGGACGGTGCCGACCCGCTCGGGGACGGGCCGCAGCAGCACCCGGCGGGCGATCGAGGCGACCAGCTGGGCGTCGGCCAGCGCCCGTTCCTGGCGCAGCCTCAGGGTGGCGCTGACCCAGCCGATCGCGGCGACGAGCAGGATCGCGAAGACGCTGGCGGCGTGCACGGACTCGCCGAGCGTGTCGCCGCGGAAGGCCATCAGGAAGGCCGCCGCCTCGGTGCCCAGACCGATGGCGAGCGGGTACCAGGTTCGGCGGCTGACCACGGCGGCCAGCGCGGGTACGGCGGTGAGGGCCGGTTCGACCGTCACCTCGGTGCCGCTGAGGTAGTCGAGGGCGACGATCAGCACCATGCCGAGGAACGGCAGCGCCAGCGCCGTCCTCGGCCAGGTGCCGGTCGCGCGCGGAGCGGGCCCCGGTGTCGGCCCGGTGAACCGCTCTCTGATCCATCCGGTCGCGCTCAACTTCGGTCTCTCCAGCAGAAGACGCCGATGCCCGAGGGCACCTGCGGTGATGACTGAGGGTCAGGGAATGCGGGCCTCGCTGGCGGCCGGAGTACGGGGGTTGACCGGTTACCGACCCCACAATAGGCGCGAAACGTGCATGACGCACAGGTTTCGGGCACTGGCATGACGACTTGGATGCTCTGCGTGACTCAATAGTCACTGTTCCCGATCAGGAGCCGTTCCAACTCTTTTCGGTCGGGAAGTCCTGCCGGACGGACGATCCGGCCACTGCGGACGTACAGGAACGACGCCGTGACCTGCTCGGGATCGACGCCCGCGTGCTCGGCCCAGGCCAGCCGGTAGACCGCGAGCTGCAACGGGTCGGCGGTCTCCTCCCGATGGGTTTTCCAGTCCACCACTTCGTAGCGTGACGCACCACCGGATTCCGACAACGCGTCATCCTCCCGGTAGACCGCGTCGATCCGTCCCCGCACCACCCGACCCGCCAGCACCAGCTGGAACGGCACCTCCACCCGGTGGGGCTTGCGCCGGGCGTACGGGGTGCGCAGGAACGCCTCCTTGAGCCGCTCCAGGTCCTGCTCGTCCTCGATGCCGTCGTCGTCGGCGCCGGGCAGCGCGCCGGGCTCGACCAGCAGCAGCGGCTCGATCCGGGACTGCACCCAGGCGTGGAAGCGGGTGCCGCGCCGGGCCGCCGGCTGCGGGGGGCGCGGCATCGGGCGGGCCAGCTCGTGCGCGAAGCCGTCCGGGTCCGCGGCCAGCCGCAGCAGCTGGGTGGCGGACAGCGCGGCGGGCAGCGGCACGTCCCGCGCGGTGCGCCGGGACCGCTCCAACTCGCCCAGCAGCGCCGTCAGATCGCGGTCCCAGGAGGCGACCTGACGCTGGTCCTCGGGGGCCGTCTCCTCGGCTTCGGGGGCGGGCGCCCCCGCCACCCGGGCGCGCACCACCCCGGCGACCCGGCGGCGGGCGTGCTGGGCGGCCGGGTCCAGCGGCAGCGGCCAGGGCCGCTCGACGGGGGCGGCCAGCGCCGGGTTCTCGGCGCCCTTCTCCGGCTGCTCGGCCCAGTGCTCGACCTCGCCCGCGCCGGGCCGCTCGCAGTGCTCGCGCAGCCGCTCCAGGAAGTCGGACGGGCCGCGGACGGTCTTCTGGCTCGGCCCCCACCAGTGCCCGGAGGCCAGCAGCAGCGACCTGGGCCGGGTGAACGCCACGTAGCCCAGGCGCAGTTCCTCGACGCCGGAGTGGTCGGCCAGCTCCTTCTTGAACGCCGCCATCGACTTCCCGTTCCACCCGCCGCGGACGTCGGGCAGAGTTTCGGCGTCGCCGCGCAGGGCGTGCGGGAGCACCCGCTTGGTGCTCGTCCAGCGTTCGCGCGGGCTCGACGAGGGGAACGCGCCCCGCACCAGACCGGGGACGGCCACCACGTCCCACTCCAGGCCCTTGGACTTGTGCGCGGTGAGCACCTTCACGGTGTCCTCGCCGCCGGGCAGGCTGCTGTCCAGGCCGCGGTCGTACTCCTGGGCGGCGCGCAGGAAGCCGAGGAAGGCGGCCAGGCCCGGGTCGCCGTCGAGGTCGGCGAAGGAGGCGGCGACGTCCAGGAAGGCGTACAGGGTCTCCCGCCGCCGGGCGGCCAGGGCCTGCGGGGAGGCGGCGAGTTCGACCTCCAGCCCGGTGACGGACAGCACCCGGTGCAGCACGTCCATCAGCGGGTCGGCGAGCGAGCGCCGCAGTTCGCGCAGCTCGACGGCGAGCCGGGCGAAACGCACCCGGGCCTCGGCGGAGAACGGCAGCTCGTCCGGCTTCCCCTCCTCACCGGCCGAGGGGTCCAGGAAGGTCTCCACCGCGTCGGCCAGCGAGACCACCTCGGTCGGATCGGCCTCGGCGACCGCCGCGGCCAGCGCCTCGACGCCCTCCGGCCGGTCGGTGCGCACCAGGTCGGCGGCCCGGCGGCCGAGCAGCGCGAGGTCGCGCGGGCCGATCCGCCAGCGCGGGCCGATCAGCAGGCGCACCAGCGCCGCGTTGGCGGTCGGGTCCTGCAGCACCTCGCAGACCGCCACCAGGTCGGCCACCTCGGGCAGCTGCAGCAGCCCGCCCAGGCCCACCACCTCGACCGGCACCTCCCGGGCGACCAGCGCGGCGTGGATGTCCGGGAAGGCCGCGCCGCCGCGGCACAGCACGGCGATCCGGCCGGGCGCGGTGCCGGTGCGCACCAGGTGCGCGATCGAGTCGGCCAGCCAGTCGACCTCCTCGGCGTGGGTGGGCAGCAGCGCCGCCCGCACGAAGCCGTCCCGCTCGGCGCCGGGGGCCGGGCGCAGCGCCTCCACGCCCTCGTGCATCTCCCGCAGCGGGGCGGCGAGTTCGTTGGCGAAGGCGAGCAGCCGGCCGCCGCTGCGGCGGTTCTCGCTGAGCGCGTAGCGGGCGGCGGGGCGGCCGTCGGCCTTCGGGAAGTGCCGGGGGAACTCGTCGAGGTTGGCCACGGAGGCGCCGCGCCAGCCGTAGATCGCCTGACAGGGGTCGCCGACGGCGGTCACCGGGTGGCCGCTGCCGGTGCGGGCGCCGTCGGAGGGGGCGCCGAACAGGCCCGCGAGCATCAGCCGCTGGGCGACCGAGGTGTCCTGGTACTCGTCCAGCAGCACCACCTTGAACTGGTCGCGCAGCAGCTCGCCGACCTCCGGGCGCTGCTGGGCCAGGCGGGCGGCGGCGGCGATCTGGTCGCCGAAGTCCATCAGCCCGGCGGAGCGCTTGCGGCGCCGGTAGTCCTCGACGAGGCGCAGCAGCTCCAGCCGGGCCCGGGCGGTGACCGGGACGGCCCGCAGGTCGTCGTTGGTCAACTTGACGGTGGCGAGGGTGTCCAGCAGCCGCTCGTCGAACTCGCGCAGGGTCTGCGGCTCGACCAGGTGCTCGGCGAGTTCGCCGTCCAGCGCGGCCAGGTCGGCGACCAGGTTGGAGAAGGTGCCGGTGAGGGCGGGGAACGGGCCGCGGGCGGTGCGCAGCACCTTGGCGGCGAGCTGGAAGCGGGTGGCGTCGGCGAGCAGCCGGACGTCCGGCTCGATGCCGATCCGCAGGCCGTGCTCCTTGAGCAGGCGCCCGGCGAAGGCGTGGTAGGTGGAGATCTCCGGGTCGCCGAGCGGCTCGGCGGCGGCCCGGTCGGCCGCCCTCCCCCAGTCCTCGTCCGGGGGCGCCCCCTGCCCGCCGAGACGCAGCGAGGCCCGCACGCGCTCGGAGAGCTCGCCGGCGGCCTTGTTGGTGAAGGTGAGGCCGAGCACCTCCTCGGGCCGTACGGCACCGGAGCCGACCAGCCAGACCACGCGGGCGGCCATCACCGTGGTCTTGCCGGAGCCGGCGCCGGCCACGATCACGGCCGGTTCCAGGGGGGCGCCGATGGCCGCCATCTGCTCCCGGTTGAACGGGATCCCCAGCAGCTCCTTGAGCTGGTCGGGATGGCTGAGCACGGCGGTCACCCCGCAACCGTAACCGGAGCGACGGACAAACCCCGCCCGGCCGTTCCCCGCCCGCCCCCTACTCGACGAGTTGGGTGCCGTCGCGCTGGGCGGAGCAGCTGCGGCGGAAGGCGCAGCGGTCGCAGCCCGCGCCGGTCCGCGGGACGAAGCGCTCGGCGAGGACCTTCCCGGCCGCCTCGGCGAGCAGGTTCTCGATCCAGGGCTCGCCCTCCGGCGGCTCCTGCCGCTGCACCTTGGGGGCGTCCGAGGCGGCCTTGGCGGCGGGCTCGCGCAGGTGGACCAGTTCGGCGCCGCCGGTGTCCGGCGGGTGCCCGGTGAAGCCGGGCAGCTCGTTCAGGGCGCCGGCCCGGACGGCGAGCTGGTAGACGGCGAGCTGCTTGTGCTCGGGCAGCGACTTGTCGGTGGGCATCTGCTTGCCGGTCTTGAAGTCGACCACGTAGGCGCGCCCGGCCGCGTCCTTCTCCACCCGGTCCATCGAGCCGCGGATGCGCACCGCGACGCCGCCGACGTCGAGGGTGACGTCGAAGCCGTGCTCGGTGGCGACGAGGTCCCGGCCGCGCTCCAGGACGTGCCAGTTGAGGAAGCGCTCCAGGGCGGCGCGGGCCTCGGTCTTCTCCTGCTGGGACTTCCAGGGCGCGTCGAAGGCCAGCGCGTCCCAGACGGTGTCCAGCCGCTCCATGAGCACGGCGAGGTCGGCGGGGGTGCGGCCGGAGCCGACCTCGTCGGCGAGGGCGTGCACCACGTTGCCGAAGCCCTGGGCGGCCGAGCCCGCGCCGCGCGCCTTGACCTCCTTGTCCAGGAACCACTGCAGGGAGCAGCTCTCCAGCTGTTCCAGCCCGCTGCCGGACAGCCGGACCGGCACGTCGGCGCTGCGCAGCGGTTCGGGGGCGGTGGTGGGGTCGTCCAGGCCCCACCACCGCTCGGGCTGGGCGGCGGGAACCAGCGGCAGCCCGTCCTCGTCGGTGGCGGCGGCCAGGGTGGCGAGCCGTTCGGCGGCGGCGCGGCGCAGTTCGGGCGAGCGGGCGGGGTCGACGGTGACGGCGCGCAGTTCGGCGACCAGTGCGGCGACGGACAGCGGGCGGCGCGGGCGGTGGGTGACGTCCTCGACGGTGACCGGCGGGGTGCGGCGGACCACCTTGCCGGTCCGCGGGTCGACGTCCTCGCGGTAGAGCTCGCGCAGGAAGCGGGACGGTTCGTCGCCGTCGTCGGCGGGAGCCTTGACGGCGGTGACGATCAGCCGCTCCTTGGCGCGGGTCGCGGCGACGTAGAAGAGCCGGCGCTCCTCGCCGAGCAGGGCGCCCGGGGAGAGCGGTTCGGCGAGGCCGTCGCGGCCGATCCGGTCGGCCTCCAGCAGGGAGCCGCGACGGCGCAGGTCGGGCCAGAGGCCGTCCTGGACGCCAGCCACCACGACCAGGCGCCACTCCAGGCCCTTGGAGCGGTGGGCCGTCATCAGGCGCACCGCCTCGGGGCGCACCGCCCGGACGGTGAGGGTGTCGGCGGCGATGTCCTGGGCTTCGAGTTCGGCGAGCAGGTCCAGGGCGCTGCGGTGGCCGGTGACCTGCTCCTCGGCCCGGGCGGCGGTCTCGAACAGGGCGCACAGCGCGTCCAGGTCGCGGTCGGCGTTGCGGCCGGCCGCGCCGCCGCGCAGGGCGGCCCGTTCCAGCCGCTCGCGCCAGCGCCGGCTGCCGTCCCACAGCTCCCAGAGCGCCTCCTCGGCGGTGCAGCCGCCGGCCAGCTGTTCGCGGACCTTGCGCAGCAGGGTGCCGAGGTCGCGGGCGCGGCGGGCGTGCGCGGGGTCGAGGGCGACGAGGCGCTCGGGTTCGGCGAGGGCCTCGCGGATCAGTTCGGCGGCCGGGCGCGGGACGGCGGCGGCGCGGGGGCCTGTCTTCAAACTCCCGTCGTCCGCCCCGCAGGCGGGAGTTTGAAGACGGGCCCCGGCGGCGGCGCGCAGCGCGGCGCGTTCCTCCTCGCGCAGGGCGCGGCCGAGCCGGCGCAGGTCGGAGCCGTCGAGGCCGCCGAGCGGGCCGGTGAGCAGGGCGTGCGCCACGTCGGTGGTGAGCGGGTCGGGGGCGTCCGGGTCGCCCTGCTTGTCCCGGGCGGCCTGCTCGGCGCAGGCCCGCAGGGCGAGCAGCAGCTGGGCGACGGCCGGCTCCTCGCGCAGCGGCAGGTCGTCGCCGTCGATCTCCAGCGGGACGCCGGCCGCGCCGAGCGCCCGCCGCACGCCGGGGATGGAGCGGGCGCCGGCCCGGACGAGCACGGCCATCTCGCCCCAGGGCACGCCGTCCTCCAGGTGGGCGCGGCGCAGCAGGTCGGCGATCGAGTCCAGCTCGGCGCCGGGGGTCGGGTAGGTGTAGACCTCGACCCTGCCGCCCTCGCGGGAGGGCAGCAGGGCGCGGTGCTGGGCGAGCTTGTCGGCGGGCAGCCGGCCCATCGGCATCCGGCGGGCGACTTCCCGGGAGGCGGCGAGCAGCACGGCGCCGGAGCGGCGGGACACCCGCAGCACCTTGACCTCGGCGGGGCTGCCGTCGGCCCGCCGGAAGGCCTGCGGGAAGTCGAGGATGCCGTTGATGTCGGCGCCGCGGAAGGCGTAGATCGACTGGTCCGGGTCGCCGACCGCGACGAGGTCGCGCCCGCCGCCGGCCAGCTGGCGCAGCAGCCGGACCTGGGAGGGGTCGGTGTCCTGGTACTCGTCGACGAAGACGACCTCGTAGCGCCGCCGCAGCTGCTCGCCGACCTCGGGGCGCTCGGCGAGCAGCACGGCGCGGTGGACGAGTTCGGCGTAGTCGAGGACGCCGCGCAGGTCGAGGACGTCGAGGTAGTCGGCCAGGAAGTGCGCGGCGGCGGCCCAGTCGGGGCGCTGGACGCCCTGCGCGAAGCGTTCCAGTTCGGCTTCGCCGAGGCCGAGTTCGCGGCTGCGGGCGAGGACGGCGCGGACCTCGTCGGCGAAGCCGCGGGTGGTCAGGCAGGCCCGCAGGTCCAGCGGCCACTCGATGCGGGTGCTGCCGTGCTTGGCGTCCTCGGCGCCGCCGGCCAGCAGCTCGCGGACCATGACGTCCTGCTCGGGGCCGGAGAGCAGCCGCAGCGGCTCGGCGTAGTCCGCCGGGTCCTGGTGGGCGCGCAGCAGGGCGTAGCAGAAGGAGTGGAAGGTGGTGGCCTGCGGGGCGGCGGCCGAGCCGCCGAGCCGGCCGGACATCCGGTCGCGCAGCTCGGTGGCGGCCTTGCGGCTGAAGGTGAGGACGAGGATCCGCTCGGGGTCGGTGCCGTCCTCGATCCGCCGGGCGACCGCCTCGACCAGGGTGGTGGTCTTGCCCGTGCCCGGTCCGGCCAGCACCAGCAGCGGCCCGCCGGTGTGCTCGACCACGGCGCGCTGGTAGGCGTCCAGCACGGGTGGGTCGGGCTGGACGAGCGGGCTGCGCACGAGCCGGTAGGGGGAGCTCACGAACTGGTCCTGGGGGTCGAACGGTGGGGCACGGCGGAGGCGGACCCGTCGGGCCCGCCCGTACCGAGCCTACGATCCTGCCCCGTCATTCCCGTCCGCGCGGCGGTTTCGGCACAATGCGACCCGGGCCGGGCCTACGCCTGCGCGCCGTCCCAGCGGGCCCGCTTCAGGTCGACCCGGGGCGGGTCGGCGAGTTCGCGCAGCGGGGTGCCCTCGTCGCCGTAGTGGGCGAGGGCGCGCTGCTCGTGCCCGGGCAGCAGGCGGCCGTCCGCGCGGATCACCCGCCACCAGGGCACCGAGCCGCCGTACAGTGCCATCACCCGGCCGACCTGCCGGGGGCCGCCCTGGCCGAGGTACTCGGCGACGTCGCCGTAGGTCATCACCCTGCCGGGTGGAATCCGCTCGGTCAGGTCGAGCACCAGTTCGGCGAACGGCGGCAGGGCGTCCGGAAGACCGTCGTGTGTTGCGTCCGTCACCTGCGGCATTCTTCCTTACAGGGGCGCGTCCGTGGCCCGGTGCGTACGATCCGCCGCGCCCGATCCGCCCCCTGTCCCGCACGGGACGCCGGGGCATGCCACCATCTTCCGGGGCGGTGAGTGGTGATACGAGGACAAGACCAGATGACCGGGACGGCTGACGTGGGCGTGGACAAGGACTCCGACGAGTCCGCCTCCGCCGTGCCGTCGACGCCCGGGAACGAGAGCGAAGGCCGGCCCGAACCGGGCCCGACGCCGGAAGTCTCCCTGATCAAGGACCGAACGATCAAGACCCCCGCGCCCGCGAAGGCCCCCGAACAGCCCGGCCCTCCCGCGGCCGAGACCACCTCGGCCCCGGAGCCGGCGCTCCCGACGACCCCTGCCGTCCCGTCCGAGGACCACGAGCCGCCGGACCACGAGCCGGCGGACCACGAGCCGCCGGACCACGAGCCGCTGGACGAGGCCCCGCACCTGGACGTCGACGAGCCGCTGCTCGCCGCCCGCGCGCACCGCCCGTCCGACCTGATCCGCTTCCTGGCCGGCGTCCTCGGGATAGTCGCCGTCTTCGTGCTGGCCGGCATCGCCACCGGGACCACCAGCGGCATCGAACAGGACATCGCCTCCAACGCGCCGCACTTCTCCGCGGTGTTCTCCACCATCACCGGCCTGCTCTCCAGCGTCGCGGTGCTCGCCGTGCCGCTGGCCTTCGCCGTCGAACGGCTGATCAAACGCGACGGCCTGCGGGTCGCCGACGGCGTGCTCGCCTCGGTGCTGGCGTACGGCGTCTCGCTCGGCATCGACTGGTGGGTGGCCGAGGGCGCCTCCGAGCACACCCGGGACGCGCTGACCAGGCTGCCCCTGGACAGCAACGGCACCCTCACCGACCCGGTGCACGGCTACCTCGCCCCGGTGATCGCCTACATGACCGCCGTCGGCATGTCGAGCAGACCCCGCTGGCGGGTCGCCCTGTGGGTGGTGGTGGTCTTCAGCGGGGTCACCGAGCTGCTCGGCGGCTACACCACCCCGCTGTCGCTGATGCTCACCGTGCTGATCGGCTGGTCCGTCGCCTACGGCACGCTGTACGCGATCGGCTCCCCCAACATCCGGCCCACCGGCCAGCACCTGATGATCGGCCTGCGCAAGGTCGGCTTCACCCCGGCCGGCGCCGTGCGCGCCCCCGACGCCCCCGGCGGCACCCGCCGCTACCACGTCACCCAGCAGGGCGGGCCCCCGCTGGACGTGCACATCATCGACCGCGAGCAGCAGGCCTCCGGCTTCTTCTACCGGGCCTGGCGACGGCTGCGGCTGCGCTCGGTCGCGGTGCGCCGCAGCCCCCAGTCGCTGCGCCAGGCGCTGGAGCAGGAGGCCCTGATCGCGTACGCGGCGGCCGCCTCGGGCGCCCGCGCGCCGCAGCTGGTCGCCACCTCCGAGCTCGGCCCGGACGCCGCGATCCTGGTGTACGAGAACGTCGAGGGCCGCACCCTGGACGAGCTGGCCGACGAGGAGGTCACCGACCCGGTGATGGCCTCGGTCTGGCAGTCGGTGGCCGCCCTGCACGAGCGCCGGATCGCCCACCGCCGGCTGACCGGCGAGTCGCTGCTGGTGGTGGACGAGCGCACCGGCTGCCTGGTCAACCTCTCCGGCGGCGACATCGCCGCCACCGACCTGACGCTGCGCATCGACGTCGCCCAGCTGCTCACCACCTTCGCGCTGCGGATCGGCCCGGAGCGCGCCGTCGCCACCGCCAACGCGGTGCTCGGCGCCGAGCGGGTCGCCCAGGCGCTGCCGCTGCTCCAGCCGGTCGGGATGAGCCGCTCCACCCGGGTCGACCTCGCCAAGCTCACCAAGGAGCGCAAGACCGCCGCCCGGGCCAGGGCGCTGGAGCAGGTCGCCGCCGGCGAGCGCACCCAGCAGCAGGCCGAGGAGGACATCGCGGTGGCCGGCGAGGACCTGCTGAGCCGCATCCGCGGCCAGATCCTCCAGATCGCCCCCGAGGCCCCGATGGCCCCGGTCAAGCTGGAACGGCTGAAGCCGAAGAGCCTGATCATGGTGATCGCGCTGACCTTCGCCGCGTACCTGGCCCTGACCACCATCAAGCCGGCCCAGCTGAAGCTCTCCCAGATGAACTGGGCCTGGGCCGCGGCCGCCCTGCTCGCCGCCGCCTTCAGCTACGTCGCCGCCGCGATGAGCCTGACCGGCTTCGTCCCCGAGCGGCTGCCGTTCCGGCGCACCGTCGCCGCCCAGCTGGCTGGCTCCTTCGTCAAGCTGGTCGCCCCCGCCGCGATCGGCGGCATCGCGCTCAACACCCGGTACCTGCAGCGGGCCGGCATCCGCTCCGGCCAGGCGGTGGCCTCGGTCGGCGCCTCCCAACTGGCGGGCCTGGCCGGGCACCTGCTGCTGCTGTTCAGCTTCGGCCTGATCACCGGCAGCCAGACCAACGGCGACCTCTCCGCCTCCCGCGCGGTGATCATCGGCGTGCTGAGCGCCGCCGTGCTCGCCCTGGTGGTGGCCGCCGTCGCGCCGCTGCGCCGGTTCGTGCTGGGCCGGCTGCGCTCGCTGTTCTTCGGCGTGGTGCCGCGGATGCTCGACCTGATGCAGACGCCCAGCAAGCTCGTCACCGGCTTCGGCGGCATCCTGCTGCTGACCCTCTCCTTCACCGCCTGCCTGGACTTCTCGGTGCAGGCCTTCGGCGGCGACGTCAGCTTCTCGGCCGTCGCGGTGGTCTTCCTGACCGCCAACGCGGCCGGCTCGGCGATCCCCACCCCCGGCGGCATCGGCCCGGTCGAGGTCGCCCTGATCGGCGCCCTGACCGTCGCCGACGTCTCCCCCACGATCGCCACCCCGGCGGTCTTCCTCTACCGGGCGCTCACCTTCTGGCTGCCGGTGCTGCCGGGCTGGATCGCCTACAACGTGCTCCAGCGCAAGAAGGCGCTCTGAGCCGCCCCGGGCGCCGCCGACCTCCCCGCGCGCACCGGAGCACGGAAAAGGGCCCGCCGGACGGCGGGCCCTTCCACGGTGGGGGCGTCGGTCAGTAGACCGGCTTGTGCGGCTCGATCTGGTTCACCCAGCCGAGCACGCCGCCGCCCAGGTGCACGGCGTTGCCGAAGCCGGCGGCCTTCACCACGGCCAGCACCTCGGCCGAGCGCACGCCCGACTTGCAGTGCAGCACGATCTTCCGGTCCTGCGGCAGCTTCTCCAGCGCGTCGCCCATCAGGAACTCGTTCTTCGGGATCAGCACCGCGCCGGGGATGTTGACGATCTCGTACTCGCCGGGCTCGCGGACGTCGATGAGGTAGATGTCCTCCTTGTCGTCCTGCCACTGCTTGAGCTGCTGCGAGGTGATGGTCGAACCGGCGGCGGCGGCCTGCGCCTCCTCCGACACGACGCCGCAGAAGGCCTCGTAGTCGATCAGCTCGGTGACCGTCGGGTTCTCGCCGCAGACGGCGCAGTTCGGGTCCTTGCGGACCTTCACCTGGCGGTAGTTCATCTCCAGGGCGTCGTAGATCACCAGCCGGCCGACCAGCGGGTCGCCGATGCCGGCGAGCAGCTTGATCGCCTCGTTGACCTGGATCGAGCCGATGGACGCGCACAGCACGCCCAGCACGCCGCCCTCGGCGCAGGAGGGGACCATGCCCGCCGGCGGGGCCTCCGGGTAGAGGCAGCGGTAGCAGGGGCCGTGCTCGGCCCAGAACACGCTGGCCTGGCCGTCGAAGCGGTAGATCGAGCCCCACACGTACGGCTTGCCGAGCAGCACCGCGGCGTCGTTCACCAGGTAGCGGGTGGCGAAGTTGTCGGTGCCGTCCACGATCAGGTCGTAGCCGGAGAAGATCTCCATGACGTTGGAGTTGTCGAGGCGCTCCTCGTGCAGCACCACGTCGACGTACGGGTTGATCTCCTTGACCGAGTCGCGGGCCGACTCCGCCTTGGACCGGCCGACGTCCGACTGGCCGTGGATCACCTGGCGCTGCAGGTTCGACTCGTCGACCACGTCGAACTCGACGATGCCCAGCGTGCCGACACCGGCGGCGGCCAGGTACAGCAGGGCCGGCGAGCCGAGGCCGCCGGCGCCGACGCACAGCACCTTGGCGTTCTTCAGCCGCTTCTGCCCCGCCATGCCCACGTCCGGGATGATCAGGTGGCGGGAGTACCGGCGGACCTCGTCAACGGTGAGCTCGGCGGCCGGCTCGACCAGGGGTGGCAACGACACGGGGACTCCGATGGGTCTTGTTCGGGTGGCCAGGGCCAACCGCGCTGCGGGTTGCTGCTCCGCCACTCGGGTGGCTGTCTAGGCCAACAGTGTCACGCCCCGTCGCTATTCCGAGACAGCCCGTCCGATGGGCGAGACGGGCGGCACCGGATCGTGGAACCGGCGGCGGGGCCCCGGAAAGGCGCCCCGAGCCCGTGGTTGACGGGCCCGGGGCACCGCTCGGCACGCTCACACCCGGCAGGCCGTCTCCAGCCACACGTCGCCCAGCGACTCCTCCAGCGGCACCTGCGTCCGCCATCCGAGACGGTCCCGGGCGGTGCGCACGTCCGCCTGCCGCCACGGCACCGGCTCGCCCGGCACCGCCCGGCCCTCCGGGCGGTGCCCCTCCGGCCGGTGACCCGGCAGGTGGTGGCCGGGCAGGTGGTCGCCGCCCGCCCCGGCGGCCTGCGCGGGCAGCAGGACCTGCCGGTTCTCCTCGACGATCTGCCCCTCGAAGCCCGAGGCCCGCACCAGCAGCTGGGCCGCGTCCCGGGCCCGCACGGCGTGCCCGCTGCCGATGTTGATCACCCCGGTGGCGGCCGACACCGCGGCCGCCCGGATGGCCCGCGCGACGTCCCGCACGTCCACGAAATCCCGGTATCCGGACAGGTCCGGCATCCGCACCTGGTGCTCGTCCCGCTCCAGTGCCCGCCGCAGGCCCTCGGCCAGCCGCCCGAACAGCGAGGCGGTCGGCGCCCCCGGGCCCACCACGTCGAACACCCGCAGCACCGCCGCGTCCAGGCCGGAGGCCAGCACCAGCTCCGTCCCGGCCAGCTTGGACACCCCGTACGGGCCGACCGGCCGCGGCTCGGCCTGCTCGGACACCGGCACCCCGCCGGGCACCGGCCCGTACTCGGCGGCCGAGCCGACGTGCACCAGCCGGGCCGGCTCCCGGCTGCGCCGGATGGCCTCGCAGACGGTCGCGACGGCCAACGTGTTCGACCGGATCAGGGTGCGCGAGCTGCCGTAGGTGGCGCCCGCGCAGTTGATCACCACCTGCGGCGCGACCGCGTCCAGGAACCGGGCCAGCGCGCCCGGGCTCCCCGTGGTCAGGTCGAAGCGGATGTCGGCCGAGTCGCGCCGGCCGAGCACCGTCACCTGCAACTCCTGGTCCATCAGCAGACGATCGGTGACCCGGCGGCCGATGAAGCCGTCGGCGCCCAGCAGCAGCACCCTCATCGGGGGTGTCCTTCCACGAAGCCAGTTCGGGACGACCTGGCGGACTGAGTTCAACGAACGGGACGAGAGCGGGGATCACGCGGCGGATCCCCGCGGTGGAGCGACGGAGCGGGTGGACGGTGTCGGCGGACGGCACTCAGCGGTGCGAGCCGGCCCGGCCGAGCACCGCCCCGGCGTACGCCAGCAGCGCCGCCGCGACGGTGCCGCCGCCGAGCAGCCAGGCCTCCGGGGCGGAGCGCCCCAGGGCGAGCGGCCCGAGCACCGCGGCGGCCCCGGCCGACGCCCCCGCCGCGGCGGCGGCCGTCCGGCCGCACCGCGCCAGCAGCACCGGCAGCACCAGCAGCAGGCCCAGCACGCCCTGCGCCGCCCACTGGGCGGGGCCGGCCCGCTCGACCGCCAGGTGCAGCGGCCCGCCGCCGTGGCCCGGCCCGGGGCGCGGCGCGACGACGGCCAGCACGGCCAGCGCGGCGAAGCTCAGCACCCCGAGCACCGCCAGGTGCAGGGCCAGCGCGACCGGGAGCACCGGCCGCATCCGGGCCCGGAACCCGGCCAGGGTGCCCGCCGTGCCCAGGTGGCCGCGGCCGACCTGCCGGTACCAGCGGGCCGTCCGCTCGGCCGCCCCGGCCGAGACCGCCGCCGCCAGTACCAGCGCGACGGCCTGCGGACGGTCCCCGCCCGGCACGGCCGAGGGGAGCAGCAGCAGCGCGGCCAGGCCCAGCCCGTGGCCCAGCGCCGCCGGGCGCAGCCGGGTGCCCGGGAGCGGCCGGGGCGCCGGTGCCCCGGCCGGCCCCGGCCCCAGGGCGTCCGGCGGGCGGACGGGTCCGGCGCACGGCGGGCCGGGATCGGCCGGGGACGGCGCGGTCAGCGCGGGCAGCAGCACCAGCGGGACGGCGGCGGACAGCAGCACCGGCCAGCGCGGCCCGAGCGCGGCCACCCCCGCGCAGGGCAGCGCGGCCAGCGCGGCGGCGGTCAGCGCGGCGGCGGTCAGCGCGGCCCGGGCGGCGGCTCCGCCCGACCGCCGCTCCACCGGCCGGGGCGCCGGCGGGCGGCGGGGCACCCGGGCGTACAGCTCCTCGGCCAGCGAGAAGAGGTCGGCGTGCCGGCAGCGGGCGGCGGTGTCCGGGCCGAGCCCGGCCTCCTCCAGCCCGGCGGCGATCTCCAGCGGGTCGACGGCGCGCTCGCACAGCCCGCGGTGCTCCGCCATCACCTCGCGCACCGGGTCCGCGCTGCCGCCGAGCAGGGTCCCGCCCGGCATCAGCGGGCCTCCGCGAGTTCGGCCCGCCGCCCGGCCGGCTCCCGCACCCCGTCCGGGTTCGCGTTCCCCTCCTCCGGGGTGCCGCCCCCGCGCGGGCCGTCGGCCAGCCAGCACTCGGCGGGACGGGCGAACGGGCGCGGCGCGGGCCCGCCTTCCCCGCCGCCCCCGCCGCCGGGGAAGGCCGGGTACTGCGAGACCAGTTCCAGGTAGATCTCCCGGAACGCGCCGATCACCGGCTCCACGGCGAAGCGTTCCTGCGCCCGCAGCCGCCCGGCCAGCCCGAGCCGGCCCCGCCGCTCCTCGTCGCGCAGCAGCGCCAGGCAGGCGCCGGCCAGGGCGCGCGGATCGCGGGCGGGCACCAGCAGCCCGGTCGGCCCGACCACCTCGCGGGCCACCCCGACATCGGTGGAGACCACCGCCCGGCCGCTGAGCATCGCGTCCGCGAGCAGCCGGGGGCTGCGCTGGGAGAGCCCCGAGAAGACCGTCACCGTGCCCGCCTCCCAGGCCCCGGCGAGGGAGCCGGGCCGCCCGGCGAAGTCCACCGCCGGGGCCACTCCCAGCCGTTCGGCCACCGCCGCGCAGTGCGCCCGGTAGCCGGGCGCCGCCTCCTCGCCGTACACCGCCAGCCGGGCGCCGGGCAGTTCGGCGCGGACCCGGGCGAGGGCGTGCAGCGCGAGTTCGAGGTCCCGGCCCGGCTCCAGCGCGCCCGCCCACACCAGGGTCGGCGCCGCGGGCTCCGGCCCGGCGGCCGGGCGGTCCACCGCCGGCGTGCCCTCGTACACCACCCGGGTGCGCGCCGGGTCGGCCCCGCAGCGGCGCTGCCACTGCTGGTCGTGGGCACTGCCGGGGGTGAGTATCGCGGCCTGCCGGTAGGTCTCCCCGGTGAGCGCCCGGAAGAAGGACAGCAGCAGGGCGCGGACCGGCCACCGGTACGGCGCCTCGCGGTGGCCGAGGTACTGCTCGCGCAGGTGCAGGCCGTGCTCGGTGACCACGAACGGCACCCCGTGCAGGTGCCGGGCCACCAGGGCGGGCAGCGCGGCCGGACCGCCGCCGACCACGTGGCACAGGTCGGCCGCGCCGAGGCCGCCGGGGCCGGTGCCGTACCAGGGCGCGGACAGCGGGCGCAGGCACTGCTCCAGCAGGTCCGCCGCGACCAGCACGTCGCACACCAGCGGCTGCCCGGCCGAGGTGTCCGCGCCGGGCAGCCGCCAGATCAGCTCCAGCAGCCGGCGGGCGTGCGCGGAGGCCAGGAAGGCGGGCAGCCCGCCGTCCTCCCGGGCGAGCGCCGCCAGCCGGTACAGCCCGGGCCCGAAGCCGGCTCTCTCCGCGGGCAGCACCAGGGCCCGCACCAGTTGTTCGTACGCCCCGGCGTACCGGCGTCTGCGCACCGCGCCCGGCGCCCGGCCGCCCGGCCGGCGCCCCCACAGCGCCAGCTCGTGCGGGCCGTGCAGGACGGCCGGCAGCCGCTCCGCGGTGTCCGGGGCCCGCCGGGCCGGCCCCGGCCGCGGGCCGGTCAGCAGGTACAGCTCGAACCCGTGCTCCGGCAGGCCCTCGGCCAGCCGCTCGCACCAGCCCCCGGCACCACGCCGGGAATGCGGACGGACACCCTCGGTGAGCAGGGCAACGCGCACGGGAGACCTCCAGGGCAGAGCTGATTCGCTGAGCGGGATCACGGACGGATCGACGGATTTCCGGGCGGCCCGGGCGGTCGCCCGGGGCGCCCCCGCACGACGGCGGGAACGGTCGGGGAAGGGAGGTCCGGTCGGCCCGGGTCGGCGCCGCGGTGCCTCCGTGCGGCCCGCCGGCGGCCCGGTCGCGGCCGCGCCGCGTTCCGTTCCCCCGGGCTCCCGCCCGCTTCGGCGGTCGGGCCCGGCCCGCCGGAACCCCTCGGCCGCGTCCGCCCTCCGGTTGCTCCGGCGGCCGCGGCTCCCCCACACCTGTTCGGTCCGACAGCAGAAAGGTAGGACCGGCCCCGGCCGATCCATCGGTCACATGCCTGCCTGCCACCTGATCGAGTGAACCGCCGTGACCTCGACCCGATCCGGGCCGTTACCGGGCGGTATGCGCGGCCGCCCGCGCGGCCCCGCCCGGGCGCGCGATCGGCCCGCCGCGGCTCGCGCCCCACCCGCGCCGTGCGCTCGGCCGGTGACGTCCGCTCGGCCGGTGGTGTGCGCTCAGCCGGTGGTGTGCGCGATCAGCTCCCGTACCGCCCGGGCGACCTCGTCGGGGTGCTCCATCATCGCCACGTGCCCGGATTCCGGCAGCACCAGCAGCCGGGCGTCCGCGAAGGCCGCGCAGGCGCGGCGGGCCGAGCGGTAGGAGACCAGCTTGTCGCGCAGCCCGTACACCAGCAGCACCGGCGCCCCGACCCGCTCGGCCTGCCGCCACAGCGCCTGGTCGCCGCGTTCGGTGTACGCCGAGACGATGCCGCGGGCCGAGCCGACCAGCGCCTGCATCGCGTGCGGCACCTCCAGCCGGCGCCGGTACTCGGCGACCGCCTGGGCCCGGGTCTCCGGGCTCAGGCTCTCCGGAGCGCCGTAGACCAGCCGCAGCAGGTCCTCGGTGGCCGCCTCCGCGTCGCGCCCGCCCGCGGACAGCCGGCGCAGCACCGCGGGCACGCCGGGCACCGCGAGCAGACCGGTCGGCCAGGCGGAGCGCTGCGGGGGCAGCTCGGGCAGCGCCGGGGAGACCAGGGTGAGGCTGCGCACCAGGTCCGGGCGCACGGCCGCCAGCCGGACGGCGACCGCGCCGCCCAGCGAGTTGCCGAACAGGTGGACCGGGCCGCGGCCGGAGGCCTCCAGGTAGCCGATCACCGCGCGGACGTGGCCGGAGACGGTGAGGTTGCCGTCGGTGGGCGGGTGGGAGCGGCCGAAGCCGGGCAGGTCCACGGCCTCGCCGTCGACGTGCCCGGAGAGCCGGCCCATCAGGGCCTCCCAGTTGGCGGCCGAGCCGCCGAGGCCGTGCACGAAGAGCCCGGGCTCGCGCCCGTCGGCGACGCCGTCGGCGGCGGGGCGGTGCACCGCGAGCACCGGGAACCTCGACCGTACGTACCTGCTGCTCAGCGCTGCTCATGGTGGACGATGGTAGTGAGCCCCGCCCCGGAAGCGCCGGGGTGGTCGGGCCGTGGGCCGCCTCCGTCCCACC
Organism: Kitasatospora sp. NPDC127116; assembly: GCF_042677365.1. Classification (NCBI taxonomy): domain Bacteria; kingdom Bacillati; phylum Actinomycetota; class Actinomycetes; order Kitasatosporales; family Streptomycetaceae; genus Kitasatospora; species Kitasatospora sp. NPDC127116. The sequence goes on along the minus strand of NZ_JBHXTL010000014.1, from coordinate 83,842 downwards.
ACTGCCGAGGCCGAGGTCAGCGCCGTATTGTGGGCTCCTGACAACCAGGCCGATCGTCTTTTCTCGCCTTCGCCGAACGCGGGCGCGGTTACCGAAAAGTAGAATCGGCCATCCTGCAGCAGCGAACAGACCCCGAAGTGAGGAGCGCCGTGACGGCCATCCAGGAGGCGCAGGAGCGCCCGCGCGGTGCCCGCCTGCCGCGAAGCGCCCGCCGTGAACAACTGCTCGGTGCCGCCCAGGAGGTGTTCGTCGCGCAGGGCTACCACGCGGCCGCCATGGACGACATCGCCGACCGCGCCGGGGTGAGCAAGCCGGTGCTCTACCAGCACTTCCCCGGGAAGCTGGAGCTCTACCTGGCGCTGCTGGACAAGCACTGCGACGCCCTGGTCGAGTCGACCCGCGAGGCGCTGTCGGCGACCAACGACAACAAGCAGCGGGTGGCCAACACCATGGAGGCGTACTTCAACTACGTCTCCAGCGAGTCCGGCGCCTTCCGGCTGGTCTTCGAGTCGGACCTGACCAACGAGCCGGCCGTGCGCGAGCGCGTCGAGCGGGCCTCCGAGGCGAGCGCGACGCTGGTCAGCAAGGTGATCCAGGAGGACACCGACCTGCCCGAGGCGGAGTCCAAGCTGCTCGCCGCCGGGGTCTGCGGCCTGGCCCAGATCACCGCCCGGTACTGGCTCTCGCAGGGCCTGGAGATCCCCCGCGACGAGGCGGTGCGGCTGGTCGCCAGCCTGTCCTGGCGCGGCCTGAAGGGCTTCCCGATGCACCCGGGCGAGCAGTCCGGCGAGGGTGCCGCCCACCAGGGCTGATCCACCGACCTTCGTCGGGCCGGGGATCCGGTGCTCTATGGTGAAGCCGTACGGCACGGTCGCCGCGAACGCTTGTCCCAGGCGGTCCGGTGCCCGTGCGTGGAGGCTGCAACCCCGGAGGGACGGAAGCCGTGGAGGTCAAGATCGGCGTGCAGAACGCGCCTCGCGAGATCGTGATCGAGAGCTCGCAGACTGCCGATGAGGTCCAGAGCGCGGTCGCGAAGGCACTGGAGGGCTCGGAGAAGATCTTCGCGCTGTCCGACGAGCACGGCCGTCGCATCATCGTCCCGGCCGAGCGCCTGGCGTACGTGGAGATCGGCGAGTCGGCCTCCCGCAAGGTCGGCTTCGGCACCGCCTGAGGCGTCGCCGCACAGGATCGTCCGGTGCCCCGTTCCCGCGAGGGAGCGGGGCACCGTCGCGTGTACGACCGGGTGGGGCGGGGTACGGCGAGGGTGCGGCGCCGGTGCCGCACGCCCGTTCCCCCGGGAGGCAGCCTTGCTGGTCGAGTCGATCGCCTTCGCCCTCGTCGGCCTGGTCACGGGCGGCGCCGCCCTGCTGGCCCTGCCCGCGTACTTCCGCGCCGCCCGGGCCCTGACACTGGGCACCGCGCTGGCGGCGGCGCTGGTCGGCGGGGTGGTCGCGCACTTCGGCGTGGACGGGCGCCAGCCCGCGGTGTCCGTCGCGGCCGCGGCGGTGGCCGCGGGCGTGCTCACCTCGCTGCTGGCCCGGCCGGACCTCGCCGCCGGGCGCGCCCCGGCGCACCGGCACCACCCGCACCGGCCCGGCGCCCACCGCGCGTCGCGGCGGCACCGGGCGGCCTGAGGAACCCGCCGGCGGCCCGAGGCCCCCTGACGCCCGAGGACTCCTAGGACGCCAGGCCGAGGGCGGCCATCCGCTTGGTGTGCGCCTCGGTGATCCGGTTGAACATCTTGCCGACCTCGACCAGGTCGAAGCCCTGCACCTGCACGCCGCCGACCAGCAGGTTGGACAGCGCGTCGCGCTCGGCGACGACCCGCTGGGCCTGGCTGAGCGCCTCGCCCATCAGCCGCCGGCCCCACAGGGCGAGCCGGCCGCCGGCCCGCGGGTCGGCCTCGATGGCCTGGCGGACCTTGTCCACGGCGAACTGGGCGTGGCCGGTGTCGGACATCACGCTCAGCACCAGGTCACGGGTGTCGTCGTCCAGCCGGACGGCCACCTCGCGGTAGAAGTCGGTCGCGATGGCGTCGCCGACGTAGGCCTTGACCAGGCCCTCCAGCCAGTCCGAGGGCGCCGTCATCCGGTGGAACAGCTCCAGCGGCTCGACGAAGGGCCGCATCGCTTCCTGCGGGTCGGCGCCGACCTCGGCGAGCCGGTCGTGCAGCCGCTGGTAGTGCTGGAACTCGGCGGAGGCCATCCGGGCGAGCGCCGCCTTGTCGGCGAGGTCGGGCGCCAGCTTGGCGTCCTCGGCGAGCCGCTCGAAGGCGCTGAGCTCGCCGTACGCGAGCGCGCCGAGCAGGTCCAGCACCGCCGCCCGGTAGCCGGGGTCGGCCGAGCACGCGGCCCAGTCCCCGATCGAGCCGGCCGCCGCGTCCTGCGTCTCACCATGGGTCTCCATGACCCGCAACTTTAGTCCCGCCCCGCCGCCCCGTGCCCGGGCACGCCCGGTGACCGGCCGGACCGGCCGCTCCGGTGGCAGTTGCCGGGGGCAATGTCAGACGCGTCACGTGTTCGAGTCGTCGCCTGACTGTATGGTGGTACGGAGCCCGTCGTGTTCGCATGGTGTCACCGCCGTCTCGGTACCCCGCGCGAACCCTCCGTAGTGGCACCGTCCAGCCGGACGTGTCCGCACCGGAGGCACGGGTACTCACGTACGCGGATGCCCGGTCGGAGAGCCGATCGGCTCCGACCATGGCTTGGACTTCAAGCCTTGGCACCGCATCAGTGGCCGAGCGAGGGCCGCCGAGACCACGCCCCGAGGCGGAGGTCCCGCGCAGGTCCCTCACGGGAATCCTCCCCGACGCCGCCGGCGACGCGCCCCGCACCAGGGCAGCGCGCACCGGCCGGCCGCAGGGACCGGCGCGGTTGTGCGTCCGCGCAGCTGTATCAGGGCCGCCCAGGCCCGTAGGCAGCCGCGCGGCTGCCCGCCCGCCGCTCGCTCTCGGCCCTTTCGAAAACGGAAGAGGCAGCACCCTGTCCACCACCGCTGAACCCATCAAGACGACGTTCCGGGAACTGGGGATCCTCCCGGAGACCGCCGAGGCACTCGAGTCCGTCGGCATCGTCCACCCCTTCCCCATCCAGGAGATGACCCTGCCGGTCGCGCTGACCGGCCACGACGTCATCGGCCAGGCCAAGACCGGCACCGGCAAGACCCTCGGCTTCGGCCTCCCGCTGATCGAGCGGGCCATCGTGCGCGCCGACGTGGACGCCGGCCGGGCCACCGAGGACCAGCTCTCCGACTTCCCGCAGGCGCTGATCGTCGTCCCGACCCGCGAGCTGTGCACCCAGGTCACCAACGACCTGCAGACCGCCGGCAAGGTGCGCAACGTGCGCGTCCTCGCCGTCTACGGCGGCCGGGCGTACGAGCCGCAGGTGGAGGCGCTCACCAAGGGCGTCGACATCGTGGTCGGCACCCCGGGCCGCCTGCTGGACCTGGCCGGGCAGAAGAAGCTCAACCTGTCCAAGGTCCGCGCGCTGGTCCTGGACGAGGCCGACGAGATGCTCGACCTCGGCTTCCTGCCGGACGTCGAGAAGATCATCACCATGCTGCCGGCCAAGCGGCAGACCCTGCTGTTCTCGGCCACCATGCCGGGCCAGGTCATCAACCTCGCCCGCCGGTACATGAGCCAGCCGACCCACATCCGGGCCGCCGCGCCGGACGACACCGGCGCGACCGTCGCCAACATCGAGCAGCACATCTTCCGTGCGCACTCGCTGGACAAGGTCGAGATGGTCTCGCGCATCCTGCAGGCCGACGGCCGCGGGCTGGCGATGATCTTCTGCCGCACCAAGCGCACCGCCGCCGACGTCTCCGACCAGCTGACCCAGCGCGGCTTCGCGGCCGGCGCGGTCCACGGCGACCTCGGCCAGGGCGCCCGCGAGCAGGCCCTGCGGGCCTTCCGCAACGGCAAGGTCGACGTGCTGGTCTGCACCGACGTCGCGGCCCGCGGCATCGACGTCGAGGGCGTCACCCACGTCGTCAACTACCAGTGCCCCGAGGACGAGAAGACCTACCTGCACCGGATCGGCCGCACCGGCCGGGCCGGCGCCTCCGGCACCGCCGTCACCCTGGTCGACTGGGACGACATCCCGCGCTGGCAGCTGATCAACAAGGCGCTGGACCTGCCGTTCAACGACCCGGAGGAGACCTACTCCACCTCCGCGCACCTGTACGAGCTGCTGAAGATCGCGCCGGGCACCAAGGGTGTCCTGCCGCGATCGGAGCGGACCCGCGCCGGGCTCAACGCGGAGGAGGTCGAGGACCTCGGCGAGACCGGTGGACGCGGCGCCCGCTCGGGCCGCGGCGGTCGCGGTGAGCGCGGTGACCGCAGTGAGCGCGGTGACCGTGGTGGACGCGGCGGCCAGGGCGGCTCCGGCCGTCCGGGCGCCGGCCCCGCCACGGCCGAGACCGAGGAGCAGCAGCCGCGCCGCACCCGCGAGCGCCGCCGCACCCGCCGGGGCACGGCGGTCGGCGCCGAGGGCGAGGCCGCTGCCGTCGTGACCGGTGCCGCCGTGGCGGCCCCGGCCGTCGAGGGCGCCGAGGGCGAGGCCGCTCCGCGCCGTCGCCGTCGCCGCTCGCGCGGCGGTGCCGCCTCGGCCGAGGCCGCGGTGGCGGTCGAGTCGACCCCGGTCGCCGAGGCCGTCGTGGCCGTCGTCGCCGAGGCCGCCGCAGTGGTCGAGGCCGCCGCCGAGGCGGTCGCCGAGGCCCCGGCCCCGGCGAAGAAGGCCACCCGCACCCGGACCCGCAAGCCGAAGGCGGAGACCACCGAGACGGCTCCGGCCGCCGAGGCCGTCGTCGCCGAGGCCACCGCGGTCGTCGAGGCCCCCGCTCCGGTGAAGAAGGCGACCCGGGCCCGCAAGCCGAAGGCGGAGGCCGTCGAGACGGCTCCGGCCGCCGAGGCCGACGCCACCGAGGCCCCGGCCCCGGCCAAGAAGGCCACCCGGGCCCGCAAGCCGAAGGCCGTCGCCGAGACCGCCCCGGAGGCTCCGGCCGCCGAGGCCGACGCCACCGAGGTCCCGGCCCCGCGCAAGCGCACCCGCGCCCGCAAGGTCGCCGCCCCGGTGGAGGCCACCCCGGAGAGCTGACACTCCGTGTGTCCCCCCGAGGGGGCGGGCCAGGCCACCCGGCCGGGCCCGCCCCCTCGGGCGTTCCACGCCGCGGTCCCGTCCCGCCGATCGTTCCCGGGGCCCCGCCCCGCCTCCGCCTCAGGTCACTAGGCTCGGGGCGCCGGGGAGTCCCCGGCGGACCGGCGGGTCGCCGGCAGGACAGCAGGGAGAGCAGCCCATGAGCACGCCGCCGTTTCTGACGCTGCCCCGGTGCGCGCGGGCCGAGCGGGTGGTGACCGGGCGCGGGGAGTTCGCGGCGCTGCGGGCGGAGCCGGCCGGGCCGGTGCGCGGCTCGGCACTGCTGGTGCCGGGGTTCACCGGCAGCAAGGAGGACTTCATCGCGCTGCTGGAGCCGCTGGCGGCGGCCGGGTACCGGGTGACGGCCGTGGACCAGCGCGGGCAGTACGAGACCGGCGGCCCGGACGACCCGGCGGCGTACGGCGTCGGGGCGCTCGGCGCGGACGTACGGGCGCTGACCGGGGCGCTGACCGCCGACGGCACCCCCTTGCACCTGCTGGGGCACTCCTTCGGCGGCCAGGTGGTGCGCGAGGCGGTGCTCGCCGCGGCCGCCGAGGGCCCGCTGCCCTGGCGGTCGCTGACCCTGGTGTCCACCGGCCCGGGCGCGATCGATCCGGCCGAGGCGGCCCGCACCGAGCTGCTGCTGGACGCCCTGCGGGGCATGGACCTGGAGCAGATCTGGCAGGTCATGCGGCAGCTGGAGGCGGAGAGCGGGCAGCCGCGGCCGAACCTGGAGCCGGCCGTCGCGGAGTTCCTGCACCGGCGCTGGCTGGCCAACGTGCCGCGGGCACTGTCCGTCACCGGCGGCCATCTGGTGACCGCGCCGGACCGGGTGGCGGAGCTGGCCGCCGCCACCGCCGGGCTGCCGCTGCTGGTGCTGTCCGGCGTGCGGGACCACGCCTGGCCGGTCCCGGAGCAGACCGCGATGGCCGAGCGGCTGGGTGCCCGCCGGGTGGTGGTCGCGGACGCCGGCCACTCCCCCAACGCCGAGCGGCCGGCCGCCACGGCCGAGGCGCTGGCGGCTTTCTGGGGCTGACGCGGCCGGCGCCGACGCCCGCCGGACCGGTCCGGTTCCCCCGGTTCACCGAAAGTGGTCTGTACCACTTCTGCAACTTCGACCGGCTTCAACACAGGACAAAATTCGTTAGTTACGGTAATCTTTGATTCTGTCCGGGAATCATCGCCGGCCTCCGCTCGGCGCCAATCTCCCGAAACCTGGACTTTACGGACGGGCAACGGCCCGGTAGTACCGCCACGTCACCGTGGTTCACGAGGCACTGGACGCACCAGGCAAGCAAGGGGGCCCTTGCCGCAGCAGACCGCCGCACCCGCGACTACGACCCGCCCGGTCCGGTCTCACCGCCGGATCCGCAGGACCCCGAAAGGGCTGATACCGACTCAGCCGCGACCGCCCCGCCCCGCGGGGTCAGGAAAGGAGACGCCCATGACGAAGACCATGCGCTTCGAGATCGTCCGGCTCGACGACACCAACGGCTCCGCCGCCGACCGCCTGATCGCCGACGCCGCCACCGTGCGCGAGGTCGTCGACGCCGCCGCCCGCACCGGCGAGCGCCTGCTCATCCGCCCGTGCCCGACCGTCTGACCCGGCGCGGCGCCTCCGACCCGGAGCCCACACCCGCCGCCGACGACCCGGGAGCGTCCGATCCGGACGTTCCGATACCCGACTGACGCCCCGTCACCGCATTCGCCGATGACGGGGCGTCAGTGCGTTCGGGGTCGGAGCCGGAACGTTTGCCGCCGCCCGGGACGGGACATCCCCCAACGGGAACCGCCCGCGCCGCGCCCACCCGGTGCCGGTCCGGGCGTCCGCCACCGACAGGTGCCGCCGAGCCCTCCGTACGGGTGATCGTCCTTGACGCGGCGGTCCGGAGGGAGGAGCGTTGACGGCTATGAGGGGCGAGCCAAGCTGCCCGAGGTGCGCCGGTCGGGTCCGCGCCCCCGGTCTGTTCTCAGACACCTGGCAGTGCGACCGGCACGGAGCCGTGCACCCGATGCAGCCCGTGCTGCCCCCGAGTGTGGAGGCCCTCGGCGTCGCCGTCGCCCGCTCCCAGGTCCCGGTCTGGCTGCCCTGGCCGCTCCCGGTCGGCTGGCTCTACACCGGCATCGCCCACGTCGGTGACGACGTTTCGGGAGCCCGGGCCACCGCCGTCGCCTGCTCCGGACCGGCCCCGCTCGGCGGCTTCGGCGAGCTGGTGCTGATCGCCGAGGAGCTGGGCGTCGGCCTCGGTGCCCGCTACGCGGGCCTGCCCGGGCCGGACCCGGGCGACTCCGTCGGCCTCTACAAGCCCGCCGACGCCAAGCTGATGGCCGCCGGGCGGCCCACTCCGATGTTCCACGTCCCGGACGCCCCGGCCGACCGCGCGGTGTTCGCCGGCGAGGCCCGCGGACTCTGGCTCTGGGCGGTCGCCTGGCCCGAGCAGTCCGCGCTGGTGATGTACGACGAGCTGGTGCTGACCGACCTTCGCGAGGCGGGCGCCGAACTGGACCTGCTGCCCTGCGGGGCTCTCTCCCCCCGGCTGCTCGGCTGACCGCTGGCCTATCCTGGGCGGCACCCACGAGCCCCCAGGAGCCCGACCCGTGCGCATCGACCTGCACGCCCACAGCAACGCCTCCGACGGCACCGACAGCCCGGCCGAGCTGGTCGCCGCGGCCGTCGCCGCGGACCTCGACGTGGTGGCGCTGACCGACCACGACACCGTGGCCGGCCACGCCGAGGCCGCCGGGGCGGTGCGCGCACTGCCCGCCGGCAGCCGGCTGACCGTCGTCCCGGGCGCCGAGCTGTCCTGTGCCGTGGACGGCATCAGCATGCACCTGCTGGCGTACCTGTTCGACCCCGAGGAGCCGGAGTTCGCGCGCGAGCGGGACCTGGTGCGCACCGACCGGTTCCGGCGCGGGCGGGCGATCGTGGAGCGCTGCCGGGAGCTCGGCGCGGACATCAGCTGGGAGCAGGTGCGGCGGATCGCCGGGGCCGGCTCGGTCGGGCGGCCGCACATCGCCAGCGCGCTGGTCGAGGCGGGCGTGGTGGCCACCGTCTCGGACGCCTTCACCGCCGACTGGCTGGCCAACGGCGGGCGGGCGGACGTGCGCAAGCACGAGACCGACCCGGTCGCGGCGGTCCGGCTGGTCCGGGCGGCCGGCGGGGTGCCGGTGTTCGCCCACCCGGGCGCGGTCAAGCGCGGCCGGACGGTCTCCGACCAGGTGATCGCCGACCTCGCGGCGGCCGGGCTGGCCGGGCTGGAGGTCGACCACACCGACCACGACGAGGACACCAGGATCCGGCTGCGCGGCCTGGCCGGCGAGCTCGGCCTGCTGGTCACCGGCTCCAGCGACTACCACGGCACCCGCAAGACCGTCCGGCTCGGCGAACACACCACCGACCCCGAGGTGTACGGGGCGCTGCTGGCGCAGGCCACCGGCGCCAAGCCGATCGAGCGCTGAGCGGGGGCGGACGCGGACGCGGGGGCAGGGGACCCGTAATCCCTTGCCCCGGGGTTCGACGCCGCCGCACCCCGTCCGATCGCGCGGCGGTCAGTCCAGCCGGACGCCGCGGCGGTTCGGGTCGCGCAGGTCGGCGCCCTGGTCGAGCCAGCGCTCCTGCAGCGCGGCCGCGCCGTGCACCCGCTTCCAGCCCGCCTCGTTGGGCGTCATCGGCAGCAGCGGCAGGAAGCGGACCGGATCGGCCGGATCGGCCAGTTCCAGGTCCTCGACCAGGCCGCCCGGTTCGGCCGCGAGCACCGAGGTGAAGGGCGCGCCGTCCCAGAGCGGGGAGCCGAGGTCCAGCGAGCCGCCCGGCGCCACCACCAGGCCCTCGACCTGCGGGGTGGCGGCGAAGGTGGCCAGGGTGCGCAGCACGCTGTCGCGCCCGCCCCGGACGGTCAGCACCAGTTCGGCGCGCGGGCCGCGCACCTGGTCGGCGACCGGCGCGGTCGGGTCGGCCATCGGCGCGGCGGACATGCCGAGCGTGGCGTACCGCACGAGGTCCTCGGCGTCCGGGCCGAAGCGCAGCACCTCGATCCGGTCGGCACCGAGGAAGGTGACCGCGGCGCGGCCGCCCGGCTCGCCGAAGGTGGAGATCAGCCGGGCCTCGACGGCGGCCAGCACCGCCTCCCGGGAGAGCTCCGGGGAGGTGCCGCCGTGGGGGTCGCCGAAGAGCGGGAAGTCGTGCGCCATGCCGGTGAGCGTAACCCCCGGGGGTTCGCGGGCCGCGTGCGGGCGGGTGTGCGGGCGCTCGCGGCGGGGCCGCACAAGGATCCCGTAAAGCCTTCGGAAACCTCCGGGAAACCGCACGGCTTCGACGCCCGGTCAGATGTTAGGGTGAGCGACTGGCCACCGGGATCGTTTCGTCCCGGGGCGGCGGCGCGAAGGAGGTGGTTGCGGTGGATACCGGCCGACCATGCAGTACCGGCAGCTCTACCCGGCCCCGACTCCCCCGTACCCCGCGCCCCGCAGGCCCAACCGGCTGAATCAGCCGCGGTAGCCCCGGGCACAGGCCCCACGGCGGACGGACCGGCCGGGAGAGCACTTTCATCCCCCGTTCCACCGGTGTTCTCCGCCGTCGTACCGCGGCCGAACGTTTTTCCTTCCGCGCCGCCGCGCGACGGTTCCTGCCTCTGGGAGCCTGCCATGTCGATGATCAACAGCCTGCGCGCCGCCGTCCGCACCAACCGCCGCCGCGGTGCGTCCGGCGTCTACGACGTCCTGCCCGAGGACGCCGGTTCGGCGGTCGTGGACTGCGCGGTCTACCAGCACGGCAAGCGCAGGGGCGAGACGTGCAGCCCCCGCGAGGCCGCCCGCCGGGTCAAGGCCGCCCACCAACTCCCCGAGGGCGAGGGCTCGTTCAGCTGGATCGGGCTGCACGAGCCGACCGAGGCCGAGTTCGAGGGGATCGCCCAGCGCTTCGGCCTGCACCCGCTCGCGGTCGAGGACGCGGTGCACGCGCACCAGCGCCCCAAGGTCGAGCGCTACGACAGCGTGCTGTTCGCCGTCTTCAAGACCATCCGCTACGTGGAGCACGACCAGCTCACGCCCACCAGCGAGGTGGTGGAGACCGGCGAGCTGATGGTCTTCGCCGGCCGGGACTTCGTCATCACCGTCCGGCACGGCGGCCACGGCTCGCTGCAGGAGCTGCGCCACCGGCTGGAGGCCGACGCGGACGAGAGCGGGCTGCTCTCCAAGGGCCCGGCGGCGGTGCTGCACGCGATCGCCGACCACGTGGTGGACAACTACCTGCTGGTCGCCGAGCGGCTCCAGAACGACGTGGACGAGATCGAGTACGGCGTCTTCTCGGCCAAGGGCGGGCGCAGCGCCGATGTCGGCCGGGTCTACCAACTCAAGCGCGAGGTACTGGAGTTCAAGCGTGCCGTGGTTCCGCTGCTGCGCCCGATGCAGCAGCTGTCCGAGCCGCTCCAGCGGCTGGTCGACCCGGACATCCAGAAGTACTTCCGGGACGTCGCCGACCACCTGGCCCGGGTCGCCGAGCAGGTGCACGGCTTCGACGAGCTGCTGAACTCGCTGCTGCAGGCGAACCTGGCGCAGGTCTCGGTGGCGCAGAACGAGGACATGCGCAAGATCACCGCCTGGGCGGCGATCTTCGCGGTGCCCACCATGATCACCGGCGTGTACGGCATGAACTTCGATTACATGCCCGAGCTGCACCACGAGTACGGCTACCCGATGGTGCTCGGCGCGATCGTGCTGATCTGCGTCGGGATGTACCGGGGCTTCCGCCGCAACGGCTGGCTCTGACCGCCGCGGCCGGCTCCGGTCCGACGGTCAGCGCCGCCCGCCGCGGGCGACCAGGACCAGGCCGAGCAGGATCAGCACCACCGCCGGGTAGGCGGCCGCCGGGGGCCACTGGCCCAGCCAGAGAGCGGCGATCAGCGCCGCGCCCGGGGTCTCCAGCAGGATCGCGGTGGAGGTGATCGACGGCCCGAGGTTGCGCACCACGCGGTTGCTCAGCGAGTGGCCGAGCAGTTGGGCGGCGACCATCAGCAGCACGATCTGCCACCACACCCCGGCCGGCCATCCGGCCAGCGGCGTGCCGGCCACCAGGCAGATCCCCAGCAGCACGGCCGCCGTGGTGGCGTAGCAGACCAGGGTGTAGGCGGTGGTGCTGACGGTCCTGCGGACCTCGGCGCCCAGCAGCATGTACCCGGCCGCGGCCAGGCCCGCGCCGAGCGCGAGGGCGTCGCCGAGCAGCGCGCGCGGGGAGAGCGAGAGGTCCACGCCGGTCAGCACCAGCACGCCGGCGAAGGCGACGATCGTGCCGGTCCAGACCGCTCGCGGCGCCCGGACGCCCATCAGCCGCATCAGCACGATGGTCCACAGCGGGGTGGTGGTGACCAGGGCGGTGGCCGAGGCCACCGAGGTCATCCGCAGGCTGGGCATCCAGAGCGCGAAGTGCACGCCGAGCAGCACTCCCGCGGCCACCGCGAGCAGCAGTGCCCGCCGGCCGATCCCGCGCAGTTCGGCGCGGTGGCGCAGCAGCGCGTACGGGCCGAGGACGCCGACCGACATGACGTTGCGCCAGAAGGCGATCGCCAGCGCGGGCGCGGCGGTGGCGCTGATCAGCGGACCGGACAGCGAGATGCCGCCGATCGAGACGGCGAGCAGCAGCAGGTCGAGGGTGGGGAGCGGGTGCGCCGGCCCCGGGCCGGCGGTCGCGGTCGCGGGGGCGGTCGGGGCGGCGGAGGGGGCGGTCGCGGGCCGGGCGGCGGACACGGCGCTCCTTGCTGGTCGCGGGGGTGGGGCGGTCATACGGTAAGGCCCGTGGCGGCGCAATGGAACTGTCGCCCGGAGGCTGAGACGTCCGACCGGCTCCGGACCGCTCCGCCGGAGGGCCCCCGGTGGCCGTACGCTGTCCGCCATGGACCGTACGCCCGCCGCCGCGACCGCCGACGACTTCCTCGACCAGGCCCTGCTGGAGGAGGCCGCGAAGAAGTCCGGCCTGCTCTGGGTGCGCGCGGACGGGCAGGAGCACGCCCGGCCGCTGTGGCACGCCTGGCACGACGGCGCCGTCGTGGTGGTCGGCGGGGGCGGCGAGCAGCCGCTGCACGGCCTGGAACCCGGCGCCGGGGCCGTGGTCACCGTCCGCAGCAAGGACAAGGGCGGCCGACTGACCGGCTGGAACGCCCGGGTGGTCGAACCGGCCCCGAACAGCGAGGCCTGGCTGGGCGCCGTCGAGGAGCTCAAGGGCAAGCGGCTGAACGCGCCCGACACCGACGCCATCACCACCCGCTGGGCCCGCGAGTGCCGGGTGCTGCGGCTGGAGCCGACCGGCCCGCTCACCGAGCACCCCGGGGCGATGCCGGACGGCTCGCACGCCGCGCAGCCGGTGCCCACCCCGGCCACCACCCGCCGCCCGATCCCGGCCGGCCTGCCCAAACTGCTGTTCAAGCGCCGTTAAAGGTTCACGCCCGGGACTCGTCCGACGGCTACCGTGCCTCCCGGCCGGGCCCGGAACACGCGGGTAGCCTTGGCCGCGGACGCGCCCCCGGCGCGTCCGGTACGGCATCGAGCGAGTCGAGGGAGTCCATGGCAGGGCCAGGCACCCGGGTCTTCATCTCCCATCTGTCCGCCATCGCGGTCTTCGACCCGAACGGCGACCAGGTCGGGCGGGTCCGGGACGTGGTCGTGTCGCTGCGGCTCGGCGGCCGCCCGCCGCGCGTGCTCGGCCTGGTGGTCGAGGTGGTCGGCCGGCGCCGGATCTTCCTGCCGATGACCCGGGTGACCAGCCTGGAGTCCGGCCAGGTGCTCACCACCGGCGTGATCAACATGCGCCGCTTCGAGCAGCGCCCGTCCGAGACCCTGGTGCTCGCCGAACTGCTGGACCGCACCGTCACCTGGTCCAAGACCGGTGAGCAGGTCACCGTGCTGGACGTCGGCATGGTGCAGAGCCGGCTGCGCGAGTGGGAGATCAGCAAGGTCTTCGTCCAGCTCGGCCGGGCCGGCCGACTGCGCAAGGGCAAGGGCGAACGGCTCACCCTGGACTGGCAGGACGTCACCGGCTTCTCGCTGACCGAACAGGACCAGGGCGCGGCCAACCTGCTCGCCACCTTCGAGCAGCTGCGCCCCGCCGACCTCGCCAGCGTGCTGCACCACCTGTCCGCCAAGCGCCGGGCCGAGGTCGCCGCCGCCCTCGACGACGAGCGGCTGGCCGACGTCCTGGAGGAGCTGCCCGAGGACGACCAGGTCGAGATCATCGGCAAGCTCCAGGAGGAGCGCGCCGCCGACGTCCTGGAGGCGATGGACCCGGACGACGCCGCCGACCTGCTCTCCGAGCTGCCCGGCGACGAGGCCGAGCGGCTGCTCCAGCTGATGGAGCCGGACGAGGCCGCGCCGGTGCGCCGCCTGCTGACCTACGAGGAGGACACCGCCGGCGGTCTGATGACCACCGAGCCGGTCGTGCTGGAGCCGGACGCGACCGTCGCCGAGGCGCTGGCCCGGGTCCGGGTCAGCGACCACAAGCCCGCGCTGGCCGCGCAGGTCTTCGTCTGCCGCCCGCCGAACGAGACCCCGACCGGCCGCTACCTGGGCACCGTGCACTTCCAGCGGCTGCTGCGCGAACCCCCGTACGTCCTGGTCGGCTCGCTGGTGGACGACGACCTGGACCCGCTGCCGCCGGACACCCCGCTGTCGCTGATCACCAGCTACCTGGCGACCTACAACCTGGTCGCCGCACCGGTCGTGGACGACGCGGACCACCTGCTCGGCGCGGTGACCGTCGACGACGTGCTCGACCACCTGCTGCCGGACGACTGGCGCGACGCCGCGCTGCACGCCCACGACGAGGACCGCGACGACGAGAGCGAAGGGGTGACCGGTGGACGGTGACCGCAGCGGACGGCCGGACGACTCCGCGCGCCGACGCCTCCAGGGAGAACTGCGCCAGCTGCGTCAGCTGCGCGAGCTGCGCACCCGCGAGGGCGGCCGGGACCGGCGCTCGGACACCGCGCCGATCACCGGCACCGGCCGCGCCCGGCTCGACCAGCCGCGCACCGCGCGGCCCGGCCTGCTCTCGCTGCCCTCCTACGACCCGGAGGCCTTCGGCGTCCTGTCCGAGCGGATCGCCCGCTTCCTCGGCACCGGTCGGTTCATCGTCTGGATGACGGTGGTGGTCGTCGTCTGGATAGCGTGGAACACCCTGCTGCCGGCGAACGTGCGCTTCGACGAGTACCCGTTCATCTTCCTGACCCTGGCGCTGTCCCTGCAGGCCTCGTACGCGGCCCCGCTGATCCTGCTGGCGCAGAACCGCCAGGACAACCGGGACCGGGTCAACATGGAGCAGGACCGCGCCCGCAGCGACCGCAACATCGCCGACACCGAGTACCTGACCCGCGAGGTCGCGGCCCTGCGGCACGGGCTCGGCGAGGTGGCCACGCGGGACTTCATCCGGTCCGAACTCCAGTCCCTGCTCAAGGAGATCGACGAGCGCCGGGAGTCCTCCGACGCCCTGTGACCCTCGGCACGCTACCGGCGAGTCAAGGGAATCCGTCGGCGCCGTACCATCAAGGCATGGCCAACGAGACAGAGGTCGCGGCCGGCGTCACGGAGGAGTCCGTACGCCAGGCGCTGGCGACCGTCAACGACCCGGAGATCAACCGCCCGATCACCGAGATCGGCATGGTGAAATCGGTCGGGATCGCCGAGGGCGGCGCGGTGCGCGTCGCGGTCTACCTGACGGTCTCCGGCTGCCCGATGCGCGACACCATCGTCACCCGGGTGCGCGAGGCGGTCGGGAAGGTCCCCGGCGTGACCGGCGTCGAGGTCGAGCTCGACGTGATGAGCGACGAGCAGCGCAAGGAACTGTCCCAGCTGCTGCGCGGCGGCGCCCCCGAGCGGGAGATCCCGTTCGCCAAGCCGGGCACGCTGACCAGGGTCTACGCCGTCGCCTCCGGCAAGGGCGGCGTCGGCAAGTCCTCGGTGACCGTCAACCTGGCGGCCGCGATGGCCGCCGACGGTCTGAAGGTCGCCGTGGTGGACGCCGACATCTACGGCCACAGCGTGCCGCGCATGCTGGGCGTCGAGGGCCGGCCGACCCAGGTCCAGGACATGATCATGCCGCCGCAGGCGAACGGCGTGAAGGTCATCTCGATCGGCATGTTCACCCCGGGCAACGCGCCGGTGGTCTGGCGCGGCCCGATGCTGCACCGCGCGCTCCAGCAGTTCCTCGCCGACGTGTACTGGGGCGACCTGGACGTGCTGCTGCTGGACCTGCCGCCCGGCACCGGCGACATCGCGATCTCGGTGGCCCAGCTGGTCCCCAACGCGGAGATCCTGATCGTCACCACCCCGCAGATGGCCGCCGCCGAGGTGGCCGAGCGGGCCGGCACCATCGCGGTGCAGACCCACCAGAAGATCGTCGGCGTGATCGAGAACATGTCCGGCATGCCGTGCCCGCACTGCGACGAGATGATCGACGTCTTCGGGACCGGCGGCGGCCGGACCGTCGCGGACGCGCTCACCCGCACCGTCGGCGCGACCGTCCCGGTGCTCGGCTCGATCCCGATCGACGTGCGGCTGCGCGAGGGCGGCGACGACGGCCGCCCGGTCGTGCTCGCCGCGCCCGACTCCCCGGCCGGCGCCGCCCTGCGCGCCGTGGCCGGCAAGCTCGGCGGCCGCCAGCGCGGGCTGTCCGGCATGTCGCTGGGCCTGACGCCCAGGAACAAGTTCTGAGACCGTGACCGACGAAGGGCCGGGTGGCCGGACCACCCGGCCCTTCGTCGTACCGTCGCGCCCCCCGGGGCGCTACGGCCGGGTGTAGGCGGCCAGCTCCGGAACGGTGGAGAAGCCGATGCCGTAGGCGCTGACGCCGCGGCCGTAGGCGCCGAGCAGAACGCCGGGGGCCTCGCCGGCCAGCACCCAGCCGTACTCGGACTCGCGGTAGCGGAAGGGCTGCGGCAGCCCGTTGACGGGCAGGCTGAGGGTGGACCAGCCGGGGCCCGCCAGGTCGTCGGCGAGGTCCCAGGCGAGGCTGCTCTGCTGGTCCAGCCAGTCCTGGCGCAGCGCCCGGTCCAGCTGCCCGGGCCAGGTCCCGGCGAGCAGGCCGGAGCCGGCCAGCCAGGCCGCGGAGGAGGCGGAGGTCGCCTCCAGGGTGCCGGTGTTGTCGGCACTGCGGCGGCTGTCCCGGCGGGCCACCGTGACCACGACGGCGAACTTCCGCACGTCTCGCGGCTCGTACCGCTGGGCCGGCTCCTCGCCGTGGCCGAGCGAGCCGTAGTCGACGCTGCCCGCGGTGCGGGGGCCGGCGCCGGCCTGCACCAGGAAGCGCCGGCCGGTCCAGCCCTCGTCCAGCCCGTACCAGGGGAAGTCTGCGGACAGGTAGGGCACCAGCGGGTCCACCGGGCCGGCCTGTCCGCCGACCACCGGGCCGCCGGCCGTGGCCGTCGCCCCTCCCGCCTGACTCGTCGCGTCCATCCCCGGGCCTCCTCAAACACACGTTTGCCTGCCGTGGCGCGCTCCCATGGTGGCGCACCGCGGCGCTCCCCGGGGCCGTTCCTGGTACGCGACGGGGCGCGTTGTGACGGACGGCTCAGCGGGAACAATCAGCACAATAGCGGCGCACGCGCCACCGCCCCGCTCAGCCGGTGGCCGGGCGGGGCGGTGGCGCGGAGCCGGAGGCGCCGTACGCGGTGCGGATCGACCGGCGTACGCGGCGTGATCAGGTGGCGTCGGGGTCGAACGGGGGGCGCTCGCCGGGCGCCAGCGGGGCGCCGGTGGAGGCGGCGGCCGGCTCGGACTTCTCGAAGCTGACGCTGCCGCTGCGGCCGTTGACCGGCGCCGCGGGCTTGTCGTCCAGGACCGAGCGGATGTCCAGCGAGTCCTTCATCTCCTTGAGGCCCAGCGGGTCGTCCTGGCCGCCCATGAGCTGCTTGCGGACGAAGGTCTTCGGGTTCAGGTCCTCGAACTCGAAGTCCTGGAACTCGGGGCCGAGCTCGCTGCGGATGTCCTCCTTCGCGTTGTCGGCGAAGGAACGGATCTTCCGGATGAAGCCCATGGTGTCCTGGATCAATTTCGGCAGTTTGTCCGGGCCGAAGATGATGATCGCCATCACGGCAAGCGTCAGGAGCTCCAGCCCACCCACGTCGCTGAACACCTTTGCTCCCTAGCTCGTCGGACGACGGTTCCTACAGGGTAATGGCCACCGGCGAGTCCCTGGTCCACGCTGGGATGAAGCCGTGGTAAAGACCTGCCGGTGGCCGAGGCCGTCCGGACCGGAACACCGGTGTCCGTCGAGGGCCGCTCTAGCGGGTCTGCTGGCGCAGTGCGGCGGGGCCCCCGGGGTAGCGCTCCGGGTAGCCCGGCGGGGTCGCCTCGCGGGTCGCGGCGACCGGGCGGCCCGGGAAGTCCACCGGGACCTGCGCGTTCATCGGGACGAGTCCGCCGCCCCGGCCGGTGCCGGCACCGGGCGGGCTGACGGTGGTGCCGTGGCGCTCCTCGCCCTGGGTGCTGAGCCCGCCGACGCCGCCGAGCGTCACCGCGGCGACGGAGAAGGCGCCCGCGGCCGCGAACACCAGCCGGCGTCCGCGCGCGGGAGGGCGCACGACGGCCGCGGAGGGCTGCGGACGGGCCGGGGCGGCGGTGGGCTCGGGACGGGCCGCGCGCCGGCCCATGAGCGGCCGCAGCACCGCGCCGCGCCCGAAGGCGCGCGGGTCCACCCCGGGCAGCGGGGCGCCGGCGCCGAGCGCGCCCGCGCCGAAGGAGGCCCCGGCACCGCGGCCGAAGGAGCCGCCGTCGAGCCGGCTGCCGCCGAGCGTGCCGGTGGCCGCGACCCCGCCACCGGGCAGGTCGTCGTCGTCATCGCGGCGGCCGCGTCCGGTCGGCCGGTCGCGGTCCGCCGGGGCGTCCTCGGGGAGGTTTCCGACGGCCATCAGGCGGGCCATCAGCGCGGAGGACGGGCCGGGGGTGCCGGTGCGGGTCAGCATGTGCTTGACGGCGCGGCCCTCGTCGGCCTCGGCGAGGCACTGGGGGCAGGTCGCCAGGTGGGCCTGGACGCGGTCGCGCGAGTCGTGGCCGAGTTCGCCGTCCAGGAAGGCGGAGAGGCGCTCGCCCAGGTGGTGCTCCTCGGCGGCGGGCGCGGTGGGGCGGACGGGAAGCGCGTGCAGCGCCGTGTCCGCGGGCAGTGCCACCGCGGGCAGCACGGGCTCACCGGGTTCGTCGGCTCCGCGACGGCCCGGCAGGGCCCAGCCCCGTCGGGTCAGGGACCGGTCGGACGCATCCGAACGATCCGAACCGGACCGGCTGGTTCCGCTCACGATCGCCTCCGTCCGCGCCCACCGGGCGCGACCGCGGCCTCGACCACACCGACGCCGACCGGCACCGGCTCCTCCGAGCCGCCGCGGCGCTCACGGCCGGGGGCCGAGCCGGGGGCGCGGTGCTTGAGCGCGGCGCGCAGGTGCGAGCGGCCGCGGTGGATGCGGCTGCGGACGGTGCCGAGCTTGACGCCCAGCGTGGCGGCGATCTCCTCGTAGGACAGGCCCTCGATGTCGCAGAGCACCACGGCGGCCCGGAACTCCGGCGCGAGGGTGTCCAGCGCCTGCTGGACGTCGGCGTCGAAGTGGGTGTCGCTGAAGTGCTGGGCCGGGCTGGGCTCGCGGGAGGCGAGCCGCTCGGCCGCGTCCTCGCCGAGCGCGTCGAAGCGGATGCGCTGGCGGCGGCGGACCATGTCCAGGAAGAGGTTGGTGGTGATCCGGTGCAGCCAGCCCTCGAACGTGCCGGGGGTGTAGGTCGACAGCGAACGGAACACCCGGACGAAGACCTCCTGGGTGAGGTCCTCGGCGTCGTGCTGGTTGCCCGTCAGACGGTAGGCGAGCCGGTAGACGCGGGCGCTGTGCGCCTCGACGATCTCCTCCCAGGTGGGCGGAGTCCAGGTCTGCGCGTCGGGACCTTCGGTGAAGGTCGCGAGGGCGGGGGCCTCGGTGGCACCGTCGGTCGGCGTGGCGGCCGCGGGCTGGTCCAGGTCGGAGTGCGCAGGCTGGTTCATCACGGGCTTCGGCGTACGGGCCGACGCGGTGCCGCGGGAGTGCCGCCGCACAGGGACGTCGCCCTCGGCCACACCTCCTCGGTCGGCTCTTCTGCCCAGCAGGGCCACCACCATATCCACCTCACCCGTCAAGCCCGGATAAAAGTGCCCGGGAGGCCTTCCGCACCCGGTCCGTCCTGACAACGGCCCGCCGCCGTACGCGGTTCCCGGTCGGCCAGTAATCTGTGCCAGGAAATATCGACATCCCTCGGCACCGGGCTGCCGCCCGGCGCTCCGAAAGAGGCAGCCATCAGCGAATTCGGGCCCGCACGTGCGGCCCTCGCCGACACCTTCGTGAGCGAGGACGCGGTGCTGACCTACGCCCGGGCCCAGTCCGCGCGGACCGGGATAAAGGCGATCGGGCCGAGCGGCGGGGCGTGCCTGCGGCTGCTGGCCGCCGCGCTGGACGCCAAGGCGGTCGCCGAGATCGGCACCGGCACCGGGGTATCAGGGGTCTACCTGCTGCGCGGGATGCGGCCGGACGGCGTGCTCACCACGGTGGACTCCGAACCGGTGCGCCAGCAGCTGGCCCGCGAGGCGTACCAGGCGGCCGGGTTCGCGGCCAACCGCTCCCGGTTCATACCGGGCCGGGCCCTGGAGGTGCTGCCCCGGCTCGCCGACGGCCAGTACGACCTGGTGTTCTGCGACGGCGACCCGGTCGAGTCCTGCGAGTACCTGCTGGAGGCGCTGCGGCTGCTGCGGCCGGGCGGGATGGTCTGCTTCGAGGGGGTCTTCCAGGAGGGCAGGCTGGCCGAACCGGAGCTCCAGGACCCGCAGACCGGCGCCGTCCGGGACCTGGTCCGGGACGTGCGGGAGAGCGAGGCCCTGCTGCCGGCCCTGCTGCCGGTGTCGGACGGGCTGCTCTGCGCCATCAAGCGCTGAGCCCGGCGCCATCGAGCGCCGAGCCCGGCGCCCCGCGGGGACCGGGCCCGGAAAACGTGCGGACCCGGGCCGACATGACGTCGTACCCGGGCCCGGCAGCACATCTCCAGGAGATGGCGAGCACCTGCTGCGGTCAGCCGCAGGCCTTCTTCAGGGCCTCGCCGAGGGCGTCGGCCTCGTCAGGCGTGAGCTCCACCACAAGGCGTCCGCCGCCTTCGAGCGGAACGCGCATGATGATGCCCCGCCCCTCTTTGGTGACTTCGAGCGGGCCGTCACCCGTCCGCGGCTTCATGGCCGCCATGCTCGTTCCCCTTCCTGCAACCGCTCAGCTACGCACCGGCAGTCCGTCCACCGCCGGTATCGAACGCATTGATCGGAAGCCATTATCCCGCATGCCACGGGCTGATGACCAACATCACTCTCGGTGCAACCACGGCCGGACCGCCCCCAACCGCCGCAAACCGCGTCATAAGCCCCGGCGTGGCGGCGGCACGGACAGCACCGGAAGGTGCGATACCTCACACTCCCCAGGCCCCCGTGTGCTCCGGCATCCTGACACACACGACCGACACCGCCTCGACCCCGGGAGCCCTCACCCATGTCCGATTCCGTGCTGTACGAGCTGGACGGCGGCCTGGCCGTCCTCACCATCAACCGCCCGGAGGCGATGAACGCGCTCGACGTCGCCACCAAGATCGCGCTGCGCGACGCCGTGACCGCCGCGGCCGCGGACCCGGCGGTGCGGGCCGTCCTGCTGACCGGGGCGGGCGAGCGGGCCTTCTGCGTCGGCCAGGACCTGAACGAGCACCTGACCCTGCTGAAGCGGGCCGAGGAGACCGGCGAGGGCGCGCTGCGGACCGTCGCCGAGCACTACAACCCGCTGGTGCGGGCGCTGGCCGGGATGCGCAAGCCGACCGTCGCCGCGGTCGGCGGGGTGGCGGCCGGAGCCGGCGCCTCGCTCGCCTTCGCCTGCGACTTCCGCTTCCTGTCCGACCGGGCCGGCTTCAACACCGCCTTCGCCGGGATCGGGCTGACCGCCGACTCGGGCGCCTCCTGGACGCTGCCCCGGCTGGTCGGGCACGCCAGGGCCACCGAGCTGCTGATGCTTCCCCGGACGGTCAAGGCCGCCGAGGCGATGGAGCTGGGCCTGGCCACCAAGGTGGTGCCGGCCGAGGAACTCGCCGCCACCGCCCGGGCCTTCGCCCGCGAGCTGGCCGAGGGCCCGACCGTCGCCTACGGCGCCATCAAGGAGTCGCTGGCGTACGGCGCCTCCCACTCGCTGGACGAACTCCTCGACAAGGAGGACGAGTTGCAGACGCTGGCGGGCGAGAGCGAGGACCACCGGATCGCGGTGCGCGCCTTCATCGCCAAGGAGAAGCCGAAGTACCTGGGCCGCTGAGGCGCGCGGGGGCCGACCACCCGGCCCCGCGCCGGCGGTCAGCCCTTGGCGCCGGTGCGGACGTGGCAGTCCGCCAGGTGGTCGTCGACCAGCCCGCAGGCCTGCATCAGGGCGTAGGCGGTGGTCGGGCCGACGAAGCGGAAGCCCTCCTTCTTCAGCGCCTTCGCCAGCGCCGTCGACTCCGGCGTGACGGCCGGCACCTCGCTCAGCGTGCGGGGGGCCGGCCGGTCCGGCTCGGCGGCGAACCGCCAGATCAGCGCGTCCAGGCCGCCCTCCAGATCGCGGGCGACCCGCGCGTTGGCGATCGCCGCCTCGATCTTGGCCCGGTTGCGGATGATGCCGGCGTCGGCGAGCAGGCGCTCCTTGTCCGCCTCGCCGAACTCGGCGACCTCGGCGATCTCGAAGCCCGCGAACGCGGCCCGGAAGCCCTCGCGGCGGCGCAGGATGGTCAGCCAGGACAGGCCGGACTGGAAGGCCTCCAGGCAGACCCGCTCGAACAGCGCGTCGTCGCCGTGCACCGGACGGCCCCACTCGGTGTCGTGGTAGACCCGGTAGTCGTCGGTGGAATCGCCCCAGGCGCAGCGGCGCAGCCCGTCCGCACCGAGCACCGCGCCCTCGACCTCACCACTCATGCGCACCCGTTCACTTGTCGGCCCCCGGCTTCGCGTCCTCGGGGGTCTGCTCCCCGGCCGGCTGCTTGGCGAGCACCACGGCCGGCTCGACCACCTGGGCGAACTCCTCCAGGCCGGGCAGCGGCTCGGCCGCCGGGTCGGGGGCGGTGGTCGCCTCGACCGCGCCGCGCAGGTGGGCGGCGGCCTCCAGCTCGGCGATCCGCGCGTCGCGGTAGGCGAGTTCGGCGCCGAGGCGGTCCAGGACGTCGTCCACCTCGTCCATCCGGTAGCCGCGCAGCGCCATCGGCAGGCGCAGCTCGTCCACGTCCGCCTTGCCCAGCGGGCGGTCCTGCGGCAGTCGCGCGGAGATGCGGTCCGGTACCGCCTCCGGCATCGACCCACCCCCACCCAGCGCCACCAGGGCGGCACCACCGACCACCACGGCCATGGCGACCACGATCACCCAGAACACGAGCTGTCCTCCCGAACTCCCGGCCGGTCCGCTATGTGGTGGCAGGTAACCACACTGATCATGACAGCATGGTCCCTTAGTGAGGCCGGGGGCCATCATCGCACCCGCAGGAGCTGTGGAGGAGACATCGGTGGCACTGCGCCTGGGACCGCGGGAATTCGGTGACGACGAGCTGGTGATCATGGCGATCGTCAACCGGACGCCGGACTCGTTCTTCGACAAGGGCGCGACCTTCGCCGACCAGGCCGCCTTCGCCGCCGCGGACCGGGCGATGGCCGAGGGCGCGGCGATCCTGGACATCGGCGGGGTGAAGGCCGGGCCGGGAGACGAGGTCACGGTCGAGGAGGAACTGCGGCGCACCGTGCCCTTCGTGGCCGAGCTGCGCAAGCGCCACCCCGAGGCGGTCATCAGCGTGGACACCTGGCGGCACGAGGTCGGCGAGGCGGTCTGCGAGGTGGGCGCGGACCTGCTGAACGACGCCTGGGGCGGGGTGGACCCGGAGCTCGCCGAGGTGGCCGCCCGGTACGACGCCGGGCTGGTCTGCACCCACGCCGGCGGCGCCGAACCCCGCACCCGGCCGCACCGGGTCGGGTACGAGGACGTGATGGCGGACATCCTGCGGGTGACCGTGGGACTGGCCGAGCGCGCGGTGGAGCTCGGCGTGCGGCGGGACGCGGTGGTCATCGACCCGGGGCACGACTTCGGCAAGAACACCCGGCACTCGCTGGAGGCCACCCGGCGGCTGCCGGAGATGACCGCGACCGGCTTCCCGGTGCTGGTCTCGCTCTCCAACAAGGACTTCGTCGGCGAGACCCTGGACAAGCCGGTGAACGAGCGGCTGCTCGGCACCCTGGCCACCACCGCGGTCTCGGCCTGGCTGGGCGCGCGGATCTACCGGGTGCACCAGGTCGCGGAGACCCGCCAGGTGCTGGACATGGTCGCCTCGATCCGGGGCACCCGCGCCCCGGCGGTCGCCCGCCGGGGGCTGGCCTAGACCCCGGCCGGGCCGGGGCCTGCCCGCTGGTCCGGCCGACGGGGCGGCCGGGCGGCGGGGCTAGATCTCGCCGGCGGGCCGGCGGGCGTCGGCGAGGATCTTCATGACCTCGTCGATCTCGTCGGTGATGTGGAACAGCTCCAGGTCGTGCGGGGCCGCCTTGCCCTGCGCGACCAGGGTGTTCTTCAGCCACTCGTAGAGGCCGCCCCAGTAGGCGCTGCCGTAGAGGATCACCGGGAAGCGGGTGACCTTCTTCGTCTGCACCAGGGTGAGCGCCTCGAACAGTTCGTCCAGCGTGCCGAGGCCGCCGGGCAGGACCACGAAGCCCTGGGCGTACTTCACGAACATCGTCTTGCGGACGAAGAAGTAGCGGAAGTTCAGACCGAGGTCGACGAACTCGTTGAGGCCCTGCTCGAAGGGCAGCTCGATGCCGAGCCCGACGCTGAGGCCGCCGGCCCCGGAGGCGCCGCGGTTGGCGGCCTCCATCGCGCCCGGGCCGCCGCCGGTGATCACCGCGTAGCCGGCCTCGACGAGGGCCCGTCCGATCTCCACGCCCGCCTGGTACTCGGGCGAGTCGACCGGGGTCCGGGCGGAGCCGAAGACGCTGATCGCGGGCGGGAGTTCGGCGAGGGCGCCGAAGCCCTCGACGAACTCGGAGGTGATCCGCAGGACCCGCCACGGGTCGGTGTGCAGCCAGTCGGTGGGGCCGGTGGTGTCCAGCAGGCGCTGGTCCGTGGTGCTCGTGCCGACCTGGTCCCGGCGCACCAGCACCGGGCCCTTCTGCTTCTCGGGCCAGGCCTTCTTCTTCCGCGGCACCCCGACCTGCTCGGGACCGTGACCGTAGTGCTTCTCGTCTCCTGTGCCTGTCATGACGAAACCCTACGCCGATCTTCCCCCGTTTTCAGGCAACGGGGGAAGGTCGGTTGAGCAACCGGAAGGTGGCGTTCGGCCGCTGATCGTACGAGCTGAGCCGCGCGCGGCTCAGCTGGTCAGCCAGGCGCGCAGCCGCTCCTCGACCTCGGCGATGGCGCTCAGCGAGCAGTGCTCCTCGCGCTTGTGCGCCAGGTTCGGGTCCCCGGGGCCGTAGTTGACGGCCGGGACGCCGAGCGCGCTGAAGCGGGCGACGTCGGTCCAGCCGAACTTGGCCCGGGCCTGGCCGCCGGTGGCCGCCAGGAAGGCCTGGGCGGCCGGCTGGGCGAGTCCGGGCAGGGCGCCAGCGGCGAAGTCGGTGACGGTGAGCTCGAAGCCGTCGAAGACCTCGCGCACGTGCTTCTCCGCGTCGGCCTCGCTGCGGTCCGGCGCGTAGCGGAAGTTGACCGTGACGACGCACTCGTCCGGGATCACGTTGCCGGCCACGCCGCCGTCGATCCGGACCGCGTTCAGGCCCTCGCGGTACTCCAGGCCGTCGATCTCCACCCGGCGCGGCCGGTAGTCCGCGAGCCGGGTGAGCACCTCGGCGGCGTGGTGGATGGCGTTGTCGCCGAGCCAGCTGCGGGCCGCGTGGGCGCGCACGCCGGTGAGCCGCACCTGCGCCCGCAGGGTGCCCTGGCAGCCGCCCTCGACCATGCCGCCGCTGGGCTCCATCAGCACCGCGAAGTCGCCGGCCAGCCACTGCGGGTGGTCCTCGGCGAGGTGGCCCAGGCCGTTGCGGTGGGCCTCCACCTCCTCGCAGTCGTAGAAGACGAAGGTGAGGTCGCGGTTGGGCTCGGCGAGCGTGGCGGCCAGGCGCAGCTGGACGGCCACGCCGGACTTCATGTCCGAGGTGCCGCAGCCGTAGAGCAGGTCGCCCTCGACGTACGAGGGGAGGTTGTCGGCGATCGGCACGGTGTCCAGGTGGCCGGCCAGGACGACGCGCTCGGCCCGGCCCAGGTTCGTCCGGGCGACCACGTTGTTGCCGTGGCGGTCCACGGTGAGGTGCGGGTAGCCGCGCAGCGCGGCCTCCACGGCGTCGGCGAGCGCCTGCTCGTCGCCGCTCACCGAGGGGAAGTCGACGAGGCGGGCGGTCAGCGCGCCGCCGTCGAGAGTGAGGTCCAGGGGCGTCGGGTTCGGGCTGCTCATGGGCGCCAGCCTAGTCCGCGGCCCGGTGCGGGCCGGTGCGGCCGCCCGGTGACACGGAGCGGCCCCCGCCGTCCCCGGGGGCGGCGCCCTGACGGCGAGTGGGCGGCGAGTGGGCGGGCAACGGCAACCGGGAGGCGCCGCACATCCGTCCGAGTGGGTACGGTGTCGGATCAAGGAGCAGGCGCGAGAGGGGCGACGGTGGCCAGGAGAAGGAGCAGCGAGGAGCTGGGCGACGAAGGGGAGCCCACTCGCCGCCGCGGGCCGCTGCGCGCCCTGCTGATGGTGATCGTCGGGCTGCTCGGCCTGGCCCTGGTCGCCGGTCTGGCCGTGGTCGGGATCTGGTGGTTCGGCTTCAAGCCGGGCGCGTCCGAGGAGTGCACGGTGAAGACCGCGGCGGGCAGCGGCACGCTGGAGCTGCCGCAGGCCGCCAACGCCGCGACGATCGCCGCGGTGGCGCGCTCGCGCGGGCTGCCGGACCGGGCCACCACGATCTCGTTGGCGACCGCCATGCAGGAGTCCAAGCTGCGCAACCTGGCGGGCGGCGACCGGGACTCGATCGGCCTCTTCCAGCAGCGGCCGTCGATGGGCTGGGGCACCCCGGCGCAGATCTCGGACCCGGTGTACGCGACCAACAAGTTCCTGGACGGCCTGGTCAAGGTCCCCGGCTACACCCGGATGCCGCTGACCGACGCCGCGCAGACGGTGCAGAAGAGCGGCTACCCGCAGGCCTACGCCAAGCACGAGACCAAGGCGACCCTGCTCACCTCGGCGCTGGCCGGCCGGGAGCCCGCCTCGTTCTCCTGCGTGGTGCACGACTACGCCAAGC
Source organism: Kitasatospora sp. NPDC127116 (assembly GCF_042677365.1). Classification (NCBI taxonomy): domain Bacteria; kingdom Bacillati; phylum Actinomycetota; class Actinomycetes; order Kitasatosporales; family Streptomycetaceae; genus Kitasatospora; species Kitasatospora sp. NPDC127116. Next base: position 57,424 of record NZ_JBHXTL010000014.1, on the reverse strand, counting down.
CGGATCCGGCGGACTCCGCCTCCGCCTCCCCGGGCGCGACCCCGGGCGCCACCGCGACCCCGGCCGCGGCGCCGGACCGGGCCCAGGTGCTGTCCGACCGGGTGCGCCGGGAGTTCGGCCGCACGGTGACGCCGGCGACCGGCTACACCTCGACCATCAAGGGCGCCGAGAACGCCGTCTCGCTGACCCCCGACCCGGCCACCGCCGCGCTGACCTCCTCCTCGGACGCGGGGGCGGACGGCGGAGCGGTCGCCGAGCGGGCGAGCGGCTGGGAGGTCGCCCACTGGGCGGTCGCCCAGGCCCAGCAGCTGGGCATCGCGACGGTCGCCTACGACGGGAAGATCTGGCGCAAGTCCAAGTCCGAGGACGGCTGGCAGAGCCAGACCTCGGGCACCTCGACCAAGCTCGTCCAGGTCACTCTGGCCCCGGCCGACAAGGGCTGACGCACTGGTGTTCGGGTTGCCGCCGGTCGGGTGATTCCGGTCAACCCCGGTGGACCGACTCCCCGTTCCGGCGAACCGGGATGGAGAACCGTCACTGCCCTTGGCCGGGGCCGGTTCGGCGACGTCCGACCGGGCCCGGCGGGCACCCCTGTCGTGGTCGTACGATCCGATGATCGGCCAGGAAGCTTCCTTGCACCGGCCGAAACCTTCTGGCTTCTCAAGCGGTAACAACGTCGTCCGCCCGATCGGCCACACCCGGCCCCCGGGGCGGACGGGACGGACCCAGACCCCTTCGAGGAGCCCCATGTCTCACCCCCTCACGCGCCGGATCGCCCAGGCCGCGCTCGTCGTGGCCGCCGGAGCGACCCCGCTGCTCGCCGCCGGCTCCGCGTCCGCCCTGGGCGGAGACGCCCTGCTGCCCAAGAGCGACCTCGCGGCACCGCTGGGCCAGCTGACCAACACCGACACCGGCTCCACCCTCCAGCACACCACCCACCAGCTCGGCCAGGCCGCCGGCACCACCGGTGCGGCCACCGTCGCCGCGGGCGTACCGGCCTCCGCCGACGCCGCCGGCAACATCGTCGCCCAGCAGCTGCCCGAGGCCAACGAGAAGGCCGGCTCGCTGACCGCCCCGGTCGACCAGACCGCCGCGACGGCCGGCCAGCTCTCCTCGGTCACCCCGAAGGTCACCTCGGCCCTGGCCGGCAAGCTCGGCGAGGCCGTCACCGGCAGGAGCACGGCCACCCGCAGCGCCACCGCCGGCACCGGCCCGCTCGACGGGCTCACCTCGGGCCCGGTCACCCAGACCCTGCCGGCCGCCGGGACCCTCACCGGCGCCGTCCCCGGCGGCACCGCCGTCGCCGACGCCCTGCCCGTCGGCGCGGTGCAGCGCGCGCTGCCGCTCGGCTCCGTCGAGCAGGCCCTGCCGGCCGACCTGCCCGCCACCGACGTGCTCGGCCTGGCCGAGCACGGGTCGGCCAACCGCCTCGGCGGTGCCGACCTCGGCTCGAACAGCCCGCTGTCCGGCCTGACCGGCGCGCTCGGCCCGCTCGGCGGCCTGCTGGGCAGCCTCAACGGCGGCGGCCTCAACGGCCTGCCGCTGTAACCCCCGCCTCCGCGGAGAACCCCGAAGGGGGCCGGTGTCCGTGACACCGGCCCCCTTCGCCGTACGGTCGTCCGGGTGCGGTCAGCGCGCCGCGCCCAGCCGCTCCACGGCCGCGGCGACCCGCTCGTCGGTCGCCGTGAACGCGACCCGCACGAAGCGGTCGCCGGCCGGCCCGTAGAAGTCGCCGGGCGCCACCAGGATGCCCAGCCCGGCCAGTTCGGCCACCGTCTCCCAGCACGGGCGGTCCTGGGTCGCCCACAGGTAGAGGCTCGCCTCGGAGTGCTCGATCCGGAAGCCATACGCCTCCAGCGCCGCCCGCAGGGCCGAGCGCCGGGCCGCGTACCGCTCGCGCTGCTCGGCCACGTGCGCGTCGTCCGCGAGCGCGGCGACCGTCGCCGCCTGGACCGGCGCCGGCACGATCATGCCGCCGTGCTTGCGCACCTCCAGCAGCTCCTTGACCACCACCGGGTCGCCCGCCACGAAGGAGGCGCGGTAGCCGGCCAGGTTGGAGCGCTTGGAGAGCGAGTGCACGGCCAGCAGGCCCTCGTGGCCGTCGCCGCAGACGTCCGGGTGCAGGACCGAGACCGGGTCGGCCTCCCAGCCCAGCTCCAGGTAGCACTCGTCGCTGACCAGCAGGGCCCGGTGCTCCCGGGCCCACTCGACGGCGCGGCGCAGCTCGTCCGCGCCCAGCACCCGGCCGGTCGGGTTGGACGGCGAGTTCACCCAGAGCAGGCGCACCCGGGAGCCGTCCAGCTCGTCCACCGAGTCGTACTCGACCGGCTCGGCGCCGCACAGCCGGGCGCCCACCTCGTAGGTCGGGTAGGCCAGGCGCGGGTAGGCGACCTGGTCGCCGGGGCCGAGGCCGAGCTGGGTCGGCAGCCAGGCCACCAGCTCCTTGGAGCCGACGGTCGGCAGCACGGCCTGCGGGCCGATCCGCGCGCCGAGCCGGCGGTGCAGCCAGCCGGCGATCGCCTCGCGCAGCTCCGACGGCCCCCAGACGGTCGGGTAGCCGGGGGTGTCGGTGTGCGCGGCCAGCGCCTTCTGGACGACCTCGGGGACCGGGTCCACCGGGGTGCCGACGGAGAAGTCGCAGAGCCCGCCCGGGTGGGCCAGGGCGGTCGCCTTGTACGGTTCCAGCTTGTCCCAGGGAAAGACCGGGAGCTTGTCCGAAACGCGACGCGCCGCCCCCGGGTGGCCCGGGAACGGCGCGCGCGTGCTGTTGGTGCTCACAGCTGTTCTGCCACCGATCGTCAGTGGTCGGCGTTCTGCGGCGGCAGAGCGGCGATGAACGGGTGGTCACGCTCGATCAGGCCGAGCTTCGAGGCGCCACCGGGCGAACCCAGGTCGTCGAAGAACTCGACGTTCGCCTTGTAGTAGTCCTTCCACTCCTCCGGAGTGTCGTCCTCGTAGAAGATCGCCTCGACCGGGCAGACCGGCTCGCACGCGCCACAGTCGACACACTCATCCGGGTGGATGTAGAGCGATCGCTCGCCCTCGTAGATGCAGTCAACCGGGCACTCTTCGATGCACGCCTTGTCCTTCACGTCGACACAAGGCTGCGCGATGACGTAGGTCACGCTGTCGTTCCTCCTCGGAAGGGCCTGGTGGCCCGTTCTGTTCTGCTGCCGTGCGCGGTGAGCGCGGCGTCGTCGATGCCCGCCCCTAGTATCGCGGGTCGGAGACCGCAAATGCACAGGAGGTGGCCAGATGGCGACGGTCAACCCGGTCGGCGACCGTCCGGAGGTCCGGATAGATCGCTCTGACGTGGGACGACGCGTGTCGGTCCGACGCCTCGCGGAGTTCGTGGACGACCGGCCGGTGTTCCGGGATTCGATCGGCGTGCTCACATCGTGGGACGATCATGGGCTGACGATCGCCCCGCGTTCCGGCGATCCGGTGCACTTGCCGGAGAAGCTGCTGGTCGCGGGCAAGGTCGTGCCGCCGTTTCCGGTTCGGCGGGCCCCGTTGCCGGTCACCGCGCCGGTCGAACTGCAGCGGATCGCGGGCCGCGGCTGGCCGGCCGTCGAGCACGAGCCGCTCGGCGAGTGGACGCTGCGCGCCGCCGCCGGGTTCACCCGGCGGGCCAACTCCGTCCAGGCGCTCGGGGACCCGGGGCTGCCGCTGCCTCAGGCGCTGGCGGCCGTCCGCGCCTGGTACGCGGCGCGCGGGCTGCCCGCGTACGTCGAGGTGATCTCCCCCGGCTCGCCGACCGCGCTGGTCGCCGAACTCGACCGGCTCGGCGCCGGGTACGCGCCCACCCTGGTCCGCACCGCCCCGCTGGCCGGGCTCGCCCGGGTCGGCACCGGGCACGAGCGGGTCCGGCTGGCGCGGACCGCGGACGACCGGTGGCTGTCGGTGTACCGGCGGGTGAGCGGCGACCCGGCCGTCGAGGAGGCCGCCCGGCAGGTGCTGCACGGCGGGCCCTCCGTCTGGTTCGCCACCGTGCCGGGCGCCCCCGGGCAACCCCCGCTGGCGATCGGACGCTGCGTCGTCGAAGGGGACTGGGCCTGCTTCGGAGCGATCGAGGTCCAGCCGTACGCCCGGCGGGCCGGGCTGGCGACGGCGGTCATGGCGGTGCTCGCCTCGCGCGCGGCCGAGGAGGGGGCGAGGGGCGGGTACCTCCAGGTCGAGGCGGAGAACGCGGGGGCGATCGCGCTCTATGACGGACTCGGCTTCACGACCAGTCACACTTACCACTACGCCCTTCTTCCCCAGGGGTAGCCGCCGGGCCGTACCGTCCGACCGATCACCCGCCTGTCCGCCCGACCGTCCGTCCGCCGCCTTGTCCGTCCGCCGTACGAAAGCCGTCGCCGTCACCGTGACCGAGCAGAGCAGAGACCGCTTCCGGACCGCCGCCCGCGCCGAGCAGCCCGACCCGGTGCTGCTGTGCCTGCTCGCCGCCGCCGAGCACGGCATGGTGCCCGACCCCGGCGACCCCGGCGAGCCGCCCGGCGTGGACGCACTGCTCGCCGCCTGCGAGGCCGCGCTGGAGCGGCACGCGGCGGCCGTCCGGCAGGCCGTCGCCGAGCGGGCGCCCACCGGGCCGGAGGAGACGGCCGCCCTGCTCGCCGCGGTGCTCGGCGGACGGGAGCGCTTCCACGGACGGCAGTCGGACTACCGGCGCCTGGAGTCCTCGCTGCTGCCCGAGGTGCTGCGGCGGCGGCGCGGACTGCCGATCACGCTCTCGCTGGTGTGGACGGCGGTCGGGCGGCGCGCCGGGCTGACCGTCCACGGCATCGCGCTGCCCGGCCACTTCATCGTCGCGGTGGGCGGCCCGGCGGGCGGCGATGACTACGTCCTGGCCGACCCGTTCCACGGCGGGCGGCTGCTCGACCCGGAGGACGTCGAACGGCTGGTCGCCGCCGCCGGGCAGGAGTTCACCCCCGCCCTGCTCACCCCGGCCCAGCCGCTGGAGATCGTGCTGCGGGTGCTCGGCAACATCCGGGTCTGGGCCGCCGACCGCCCCGAGCACGCCCGCACCCAGCTGTGGGCCACCGAACTCTCCCTGCTGCTGCCCCGGCACCCGGCCCAGCTGCGCCTGGAACGGGCCGAACTCCTCGTCCGCACCGGGGACTTCCTCGGCGGATCGGCGGAGATGGACGCCTACGCGCAGATCCTGGACACCTTCGACCCGGACACCGCCGCCAAGGTCCGCCAGGAGGCCCGGGCGGCCCGGCACCGGCTCAACTGACCCGCCCGCCTACAGCCAGCCCTTCTCGCGGGCGATCCGCACCGCCTCGGTACGGTTGCGGGCCCCGGTCTTCTGGATCGCCATCGACAGGTAGTTGCGCACCGTCCCCTCGGACAGGTGCAGCCGCCGGGCGATGTCCGCGTTCACCGCGCCGTCGGCGGCCGCGCCCAGCACGTCCCGCTCGCGCGGGGTCAGCGGGTCGGCGCCCTCCGCCAGCGCGGCGGCGGCCAGCACCGGATCGATCACCCGCTCGCCGCGCAGCACCCGGCGGATCGCCTCCGCCAGCTCGGCGGCCGGCGCGTCCTTCACCAGGAAGGCGTCCGCGCCCGACTCCATCGCCCGGCGCAGGTAGCCGGGCCGGCCGAAGGTCGTCGCGATGACCACCTTCGTCCCGGGCGCCCGGCCGCGCAGCTCGGCGGCCGCCTCGATGCCCGTCATCCCCGGCATCTCGATGTCCAGCACGGCGACCTGCACGTCGTTCGCGAGCACCGCCGCCACCACCTCGTCCCCGCGGCCGACCTGCGCGACGACATCGATGTCCCCCTCCAGCCCGAGCAGCGCGGCCAGCGCCTCCCGGACCATCCCCTGGTCCTCGGCGAGCAGCACGCGGATCGAGGCCCCGTTGTCAGTGTCGTTCATGGCCACGACCTTAGGGCGTGCCCGGCGACGGCGACGGGCTTGTGTCTCCGGTAAGGGGAGGGTCCAGAGTGAGGTCCATGGACGGCAGCGACACGCTCTACTCGATCGGCGAGCTCGCCCGGCGCACCGGACTCACCGTCAAGGCCATCCGGTTCTACGCCGACACCGGCCTGGTGCCGCCCACCGACCGCACCGCGGCCGGCTACCGGCGGTACGACGTCCACGCGCTCGCCCGGCTGGACCTCGTCCGCACCCTGCGCGAACTCGGTCTCGACCTGCCCGCGATCCGCCGGGTGCTGGAGCGGGAGGCCCCGCTGCGGGAGGTCGCCGCCGCGCACGCCGAGGCGCTGGAGGTGCAGATCCGCACCCTCCGGCTGCGCCGGGCGGTGCTGCTCGCCGTCGCCCAACGCGGTTCCACACCCGAGGAGATGAGACTCATGCACAAGCTCGCCGCACTCTCCGACGCCGAACGCCGGCGCCTGATCCACGACTTCGTCGACGAGGTCTTCGGCGGCCTGGACGCCAACCCGGAGTTCGTCGCCATGATGCGCTCGGCCATGCCCGAACTGCCCGACGAGCCAAGGGCGGAGCAGGTCGAGGCCTGGGTGGAACTGGGCGAACTCGTCCAGGACCCGGACTTCCGCGCGGCGGTGCGCCGGATGGCCGAGCACCAGGCCGCCGAGCGCGCCGACGGGGACCGCACCGGCCTGCACGTCGAGCTCACCGGGACGGTGACCTCCCTGGTCCGGGCCGCACTGGCGGCCGGCGTCGCCCCCGCCTCCCCCGAGGCCGACCCCGTCGTCGCCGCCCTCGCCGCCGCCTACGCCGAGGCCTTCGACCGCCCGGACGACACCGCGCTGCGGCGGTGGCTGCTCGACCGCCTCGGAACGGCCGACGACCCCAGGGCCGAGCGCTACTGGCAGCTGATGGCGACCGTCAACGGCTGGCCGGTGCCGGAGAACCTGCGGGACGTATTCGAGTGGTTCACCGGGGCCCTGCGGGCCAGACTGTCGGAATGATCACTCTGGAACCGCTGCGCCCCGACCACGCCGAGGACCTGCTCGACTTCGAACGCGCCAACCGCGCCCACTTCGCCCGCAGCATCCCGGACCGCGGTGACGACTACTTCACCGGGTTCGCGGACCGCCACGCCGCCCTCCTCGCCGAACAGGCCGCGGGCACCTGCCGGTTCCACGTCGTCCGCGACGCGGCCGGCGAGCTGGTCGGCCGCGTCAACCTCGTCGACCTCGCCGACGGCGGCGCCGAGATCGGCTACCGGGTCGCCGAGTCCGCCGCCGGCCGCGGCGTCGCCACCGCCGCCGTCGCCGAGGCGTGCCGGCTCGCCGCCACCGCGTACGGACTGCGCTTCCTCACCGCCGTCACCACCCGCGACAACCCCGCCTCGCAGGCCGTCCTCGCCCGGAACGGCTTCGCGTTCCGGCACGAGTTCCTCCTCGGCGACCGCCCCGCCCTCGCCTACCGCCGCGACCTGACCGACCTCGGCTGAGGCACGCCGACGGGCGGACCCGGCAGTCCGGCGGGCAGGGCGACCGGCCGAAGGGCCCGTGCCGCGCCGGGGAGTACGGGAGCCGGGTGGAGCGGGGGGGCGGGCGGGCCCGGCGCCCCCCACCGCCGCCCCCCCCCGGGGGGCCCCACCCCGTCGGGGGGGGGGGTGGGGTGGGGTATAAAAAAAAACCAACCCC
>NZ_JBHXTL010000014.1:42045-49833 GCF_042677365.1 Kitasatospora sp. NPDC127116 | reverse complement strand
GGCAGCTTCTTTTGTTTATAATACACCGCCCGACGGGCCCGGGCCGCGCGGGGGAGTCCGGGCGCGGGGGGGCGCGGGCGGCCGGCGGGGCCGGCCTCCCGCTACGGCAGCCAGCGCCGGGCGGCCTCGACGCTGTCGGCGGGGCTGGTGTTGAAGGCGATGGCGGCCTGCGGGGCGTGGCGGCGGACGAGGTTGACGACGAGTTCGAAGAAGGGCAGCGCCGGCTCGGGCTTGCGGATGCCGCCGCCGATGACGACGACGTCCCACCCGCGCCCGGCGAGGGCCGCGACCACGGCGGGTTCGGCGGTGTCGTCGGGCGCGACCAGCGCGACGGCGGCGTCGATGCCCTGCTCGGCGAAGCGGGCGAGTTCGGCGTCGAGGAGGGCCCGCACGGCGTCGCCGTCCGTGCCGGGGACGGTGTGCGGGTCGAAGCCGAGAACGAGAACGGTGGGCATGTCCGAAAGGACGCTCACCCCGGCTGCCCGGGTTCCCCGCGCAGGAAGCGGGCCGCGTCGGCGAGGGTGAGCTTGGGGTCGCTCCAGGAGCAGACCTCCAGCCAGGAGAGCCGGCCGTCCTCGGCGAAGAGCAGGATCTCGCCGTCGGAGCCGATCGCCGCCTCGGCCACCACGTCCGAGCGGGCGCCGTCCGCGACGCCGGCGAAGAGGGCCGTGCTGCAGCCGCACCGGCAGCGGGACTCCACGCGCAGGTGCGGGACCTGGGCGCGCAGGGGGTGGCCCTCCGGGAGGAGGACGTCGAGGACGCGGGCGACATCGGTGGGAAGGAGAGTCATGGGCGTCTGCGCAATCGTGTGGTGAGGGCCGACAGTTCGTCGACCCGCAGGAGGTGGGCGAGCAGGAGGTAGCCGACAACGAGGGTGGCGGCGGCCGGCGCCAGGCCGTACCGCGCGGTCCACCAGGCCGCGGTGGCGGCCGGGAGGGCGGCGAGCAGCAGCCTGGCGTGGTCGCCCAGGACCCGCACCGGGCCGAGGCGGCGCCGCAGCAGCAGGGAGGCGCCCAGGACGGTCAGCAGGAACGAGCCCCCGTAGCAGCCGGCCATCCCGGTGACGGCCCAGCGCAGCGGCAGCAGCCGGTGGCAGAGCACCGCCCCCAGGGCCGTGGCGGCGACCGGCAGCAGGTTGAGCAGGAAGGGCGTGCGGCTGTCGCCCAGCGCGTAGAAGGCGCGGGTCAGCGCGTACGAGGCCGAGTAGAGGACCAGGCCGGGCGCGAAGGCGGTCAGCATCCCGGCGATGGCCCGGACGTCGGCGGGGTCGGTGCTCCCGTGCCCGAAGGCGAGCGCGCACAGCTGCGGCGCGAGGACCGCGAACCCGCAGGCCGCCGGGACGGTGACCACCGCGACGGTGCGCACGGTCCGGGCGAGCAGCGCCCGCACGGCCCGCGGGGAGTCGGCGGACGCGCTGAGCGCGGGCACCGCCGCCGTCACCAACGACACCGTGACGACCCCGTGCGGCACGATCCACAGCAGGTACGCGCTGCTGTAGGCGGTGTACCCGACGCCCGGCAGCCCGGCCGCGGCGGCCTGCGCGCCGACCGAGGTCGACAGCCTGGTGACCACCCAGTAGCCCGCCTGGTCTGCGAGCACCAGCAGCAGCGTCCACCCGGCGGCGCGCAGCGGCTCGCCGAGCCCCGCCCGCCGCCAGTCCCAGCGCGGCCGCAGCCGTACCCCGGCCGCCCGCAGGCAGGGCAGCAGCACCAGGCCCTGGGCCACCACGCCGGCCGTCGTCCCGGCCCCGAGCACCGTCAGGTCCCGCTCGTCGAAGGAGCGGTGGCCGACGAAGGCGCCGAACACCCCGATCACCACCAGGTTGTTGAGCACCGGCGCCCACGCCATCGGCGCGAACCGCCGCCGGGCGTTGAGGAGTTGACCGAGCACCGTGAACAGCCCGTAGAAGAACACCTGCGGCAGGCACAGGTACGCCAGCAGCACCGTCCGGTCCAACTGGGCACCGTCGTACGAGGTGTAGGCCCGCACCACGTACGGCGCGCCGGGCACCACGACCGCCGTCAGCACCAGCAGGGCGACCACCAGCACCGTCACCAGCCGGTCGGTGTGCGCCGCCCCGCCGTCCGCCGACTCCTTGGCGGCGCGCACCAGATGGGGCACCAGCGCGGTGTTCAGCGCACCGCCGATCAGCAGCACGAACAGGATGTTGGGCACCGTGTTGGCCACGTTGTACCCGTCCGCGAGCAGCCCCGAGCCGAGGACCGCCACCAGCAGCGCCGAGCGGACGAAGCCGGTGGCCCGGGAGACCACCGTCCCGGCCGCCATCACCAGGCCGGGCGGGAGCGCACGGCGCGGCCTGCGGTGCCGGACGGGCACCGCGGGGCCTTCCGGAACACTCATCCGCCGGTCCCTCCCGCTCCGAGCAGCGCCGACCCGGACGGATCGGCGAAACCGGCGAGAGCATGCTCCGGCTCCCCTGAAGCGAGGCTGAGAAAGCTGAAGGCGGCTTAAGGAACGGATCCGGCGCCGATGGCATCCTGATCCGCATGGAGATTCTGGTGGTGGAGGACGACGCCCAGGTCGCGGCGGCCGTACGGCGCGGTCTGGAGGCGGAGGGCTACACCGTCGACCTCGCCCCGGACGGTCTCACCGGCCTGCGGCTGGCCCAGCGGCACGCCTACCGGGCGATCGTGCTCGACATCATGCTGCCCGGCCTGAACGGCTACAAGGTGTGCGAGGCGCTGCGCTTCGACGGCGTCACCACCCCGATCCTGATGCTGACCGCCAAGGACGGCGAGTACGACGAGGCCGAGGGCCTGGACACCGGCGCCGACGACTACCTCACCAAGCCGTTCTCCTACCTGGTCTTCCTGGCCCGGCTGCGCGCCCTGCTCCGCCGCAGCCAGACCCCGGGCCCGCTGCTGCGGGTCGGCGACCTCTGGCTGGACCCGGCGGGCCGCCGCTGCGGCCGGGGCGGCGCCGAGATCACCCTCACCGAGCGGGAGTTCGCCGTCCTGCGCTGCCTGGCCGAGCACCCCGGCGAGGTGCTCTCCAAGCGCCGGATCGTCGACGAGGTGTGGGACATCGCCTTCGACGGCGAGGAGTCCATCGTCGAGGTGTACGTCAGCATGCTGCGCCGCAAGGTGGACACCCCGTTCGGCGTCCGCTCGATCACCACGGTGCGCGGCGCCGGCTACCGACTGGAGACCGCACCGTGCTGAGCCGCCTCTCCACCCGCCTGCGCACCTCGCTGGCGGCCGGACTGACCGCGCTGCTGCTGCTCGGCGGCGGCGCCTGGTGGCTGCGCGGCCACCTGTACGACGCCCAGTTGGAGGCCGCCCAGGCGGAGGCCAAGTCGCAGTCCCACGACCTCAGCAACGGCTACAAGCTCGGCCAGCAGCTGGTGGACAACTGGAGGCTGCCGTACGTGGTGCTGGGCGGCGACGGCCAGGTGCTGTTCATGGGCGGCACGCTGACCACCCAGCACCTGGCCGGGCCCCCGCCCGCCTCCGTGCCGCATCTGGCCCGGGACGACTGGCAGTCCGTCCAGCGGATCACCATCGGCCCCGCGGGCACGGCCGCGGCCAACCGCTACTCGGGACGCACCTTCACCGCGATGGGCAGCTGGAGCCCCCTGCTGCGCAAGGACGGCGACCAGACGAAGCCGATGGCCGGCCCGTTCACGGTGTACGTGCTGGTCACCCCGTTCGCCGCCGAGGCCTCGCTGCACACCATCGACCCGGTGCTGCAGCTGGGCGTGCCGGCCGCCGCGCTGCTGGTCGCACTGGTGGCCTGGGCGGCGACCAGCCGGGCGCTGCGCCCGGTGGAGGCGATCCGCGCCGGGCTGGCCGAGATCGGCGAGCACCGGCTGGACCGCCGCGTCCCGGTGCCGCGCGCCGGCGACGAGCTCACCCGGATGGCCCGGACCACCAACGCCACCCTGGACCGGCTGGAGCGCTCCGCCGTGCAGCAGCAGCGCTTCGTCGCGGACGCCTCGCACGAGCTGCGCAGCCCGATCGCCGCGCTGCGCACCAATCTGGAGGTGTCGCTGGCGCACCCCGAGCGCACCGACTGGCCGGCCACCACCCGGGAGGCGCTCACCTCGGTCGAGCGGCTCCAGCAGCTCACCGAGGACCTGCTGTTCCTGGCCCGGGACTCGCACCCGGCGTCGGCCGGCCGGCTCACCGACGTCGACCTGTCCGCCGTGCTGCGCGAACTCGCCGACCAGTACCGCCCGGTCGTCGGCGCCCGGCTCGCCCTGCTGGTGGACGCGCCCGAAGCGGTGCTGGTGCGCGGCAGCCGCATCCGGCTGCACCGGCTGGTGCGCAACCTGCTGGACAACGCCCAGCGGCACGCGGCCGCCGAGGTGGTGCTGTCCGTGCGGCACACCGTGCACGGCTGTGTCCTGGAGGTCCGGGACGACGGCCCGGGCGTGCCGCCGGAGGACCGCGAGCGGATCTTCGAGCCGTTCACCCGGCTCGACGAGGCCCGCAGCCGGGACGCCGGCGGCAGCGGTCTGGGCCTGGCCATCTCGGCGGACATCGCGACCCGGCACGGCGGCACCCTGCGGGTCGCCCACGCCCCGTACGGCGCCCGCTTCGTGCTGGAACTGCCGTCGGCCGGACGGGACTCCTAGTCCGGGGCGTGGCCGGGGCGCCTCTAGGGCGTGGCCGCGGACACCGTCCGCAGCGGCACCGAGGCCCTCAGCCGAAAGCCCCTCCCCCGCTCCCCCGGCCCGGTCTCCAGCCGCCCGCCGACCAGGGCCAGCCGCTCCTCCAGCCCGGACAGGCCGTTGCCCGGTTGGGACTTGCCCGGCCCGCGCCCGTTGTCGGTGATCTCCAGGACGGCGCAGCGCTCGCCGCTCGCCTCCCAGCTCTCGTCCGCCGTCACCGTGCAGACGGTGGCGCCCTCGCCGTGCCGGACCACGTTGGTGACGGCCTCGCGCAGCGCCCAGGCCAGCGCCCCGGTCTCCTCGTCGGCCAGCGACGGCCAGGCGTCCACCAGCTCCGGCGCGGCCTCCAGCCGGACCTGCGCGGCGGCCAGCGCGGTACGGGCGGCGGCCAGTTCGACCGGCAGGGTCGGGCGACGGAAGCCGGTCACCGCCTCCCGGACGTCGATCAGCGACTGCCGGGCGACCTGCTCGATGTCGGCGACCTGCGCCCGCGCCGCCTCGTCCTTGCCGGCGTCCATGAACCGCCCGGCCAGCTCGCTCTTCAGGGTGATCAGCGACAGCGAGTGCCCGAGCAGGTCGTGCAGGTCGCGGGCCAGCCGCAGCCGCTCCTCGGAGGCCGCCAGGTGGGCGACCGCGGCCCGGGCCTCGCGCAGCTCCTTCATGGTGGCGACGAGCCGCTGGAGACCGGTCATCGCGATGCCGGAGAGGAAGGCGCTGAGCGCGAAGGTGGAGACGTTGTCGACGCCGGCCCCGATGCCCGTCCCGACGGCGGCGGTGAGCACGGCCATGGCGACCAGGGCGCGCAGCGCGTAGTGGGTCGGCACGATGATCGCGACGCACACCGAGGCGTAGATGAACAGCGTCAGGAACGCGGCTCCGAGGCCGACCGGGGCGGCGACGGCGAGCCCGACCATCGTCGTGACGACCACCAGGCAGGCCCGCGGCCGCATCCCGGCCTGCGAGCGGAAGACCACCAGCAGCACGTAGGCGGCCACGAACCCGGCCAGGCAGCACCAGCCGAGCACCGTCCCGGCCGTGGTGTGGCCGCCGTTCAGCAGGTCACCCGCCGGGTATGCCAGGTAGAGCATCCACAGCATCATCCAGGCGACCTTGACCAGCAGCTGGCGCCTGCTCTCCACCGGGGAACCGGGCACGTTCATGAAGGACGCGCGCGCCACGCCCGCCTCCGGCGGTTCGTCGGGGCGGTGGGCCTGGCGCGCGTCACTCATGTCGATCATCATGCCTGGCGGCTGTCGCGGCGGTACAGGGCCGCCGCGGCGGCGCCGAACACCACGAGGAAGGCGGCCAGCCCGGCGACCGCGCCGGTGTCCAGGGAGTGCCCGGGCCGGGTGAAGTCGGCCAGCCGGTTGTACAGGTACACCGGGTTGAAGCGGGCGAACCTCTCCAGCGAGCCGCTCACCGGGAACCAGGTGCCGCCGAGCAGGGCCATCGCCATGTAGGTGATCATCACGATCGGCTGCACCGCGTCCGGCGCCGCCGCGTACCCGAGCGCCACCCCGAGCGCGGCGAAGACGAAGCTGCCCAGCCAGAGCGCGGCCGCCAGCCCGAGCCACTGCGGCACGCTCAGCGAGACGCCCTGGCTCGCGCCGACCGCGAAGACCACCAGGATCGCCGGCAGCGTGGTGACGGCGGTCGCCGCGATCTTGCCGACGGTGTACGCCCGGCCGGGCAGCGCGGTCAGCCGCAGCTGGCGCACCCAGCCGCTCTTGCGCTCCAGCGAGATCCGCTGCGCGCTGCCGGTCAGCACCGCGCCGACCGCGCCGAAGGTGGCCATCGAGACCATGAAGTAGGTCTTCACCGGCAGGCCCCCGGCGAGCTGGGTGGAGCCGTAGGCGTTGATGAAGAAGAAGTACATCAGCGCCGGGTAGGCGACGGTGAAGAGCAGGTAGCGCCGGTTGCGGAGGGTCCGCAGGATCTCCAGCCGGATCAGGGTGGTCATCGCACGGTCTCCTTCTCGGTGCTCTCGCGGCCGGCGTCCCCGGCGCCGTCCTCGCGGTCCAGTTCGCCGGTGATGGTCAGGAAGGCCTGCTCCAGGCCCACGCCGGCGACCTCCAGCCCGCGCGGGTACAGCCCCGCCCGGTAGATCCCGGCCACGGTGGCGTCGGCGTCCGCGGTCCGGATCCGTACCGTCCGCACCCCCAGGACCCTCGCGGTGACGTCCAGCGACCGCACGCCCGGCAGGGTGCGCAGCACGGGCTCCTCGAACCCGCCGTCCGCGTCGTGGAGTTCGAAGGCGATCCGGCGGGCGCCGGCCCGCGCCTTGATCTCCGCCGAGCTGCCGTCGGCGATCAGCCGGCCCCGGTGCAGCACCAGGACGCGGTCGGCGATCGAGTCGGCCTCCTCCAGGTAGTGGGTGGCGAACAGCACCGTGCGCCCGGCGTCGGCCTGCGCGCGCATGCTCGCCCAGAACGACTGCCGCACGCCGACGTCCATGCCGGTGGTCGGTTCGTCCAGCACGATCAGGTCGTTGTCGCCGGCGATGGCCAGGGCGAAGCGGACCCGCTGCTCCTGGCCGCCGGACAGCTTGTCGACCCGCCGCTCCGCCAGCTCGGTGATCCCGGCGTCGGTCAGCACCTCGGTGACCGGCCGGCCGCGCGGGTGCACGTCGCAGGCGAGCCGCACCAGCTCGCGCACCTTGACGTCGGTCATCAGCCCGCCGCTCTGCAGCATCGCGCCGACCCGGCCGGCCTCGATCGCCGCCCGCGGGGTGCCGCCGAACAGGGTCACGCTGCCCCGGTCGGGCTCGCGCAGGCCGAGCAGCAGGTCCAGGCTGGTGGACTTCCCGGCGCCGTTCGGCCCGAGCAGGGCGACGGTCTCGCCCGGCCTCAGCACGAGGTCCAGTCCGTCCACGGCGCGCACCCGCCCGTAGCTCTTGCCCACGCCGCGGAAGGCGGCCACCTCGGTACCCATCGCCCGGCTCCTCTCCCTGATGGTGTCACGCTCGTGGCGTCACGGTCGGTGCTGTTCGCACCACCTCAGAGTCCCGCGCGGGCGGGTGGCGGCGGCAGTGTCCGCCGTCGTGCCTTCGGCATGACGGATGTCATGCCGGCGGGCGCGTCCCCCCGCCCGGGGCCCCGCCCCCCCAAACGGGGCGGGGGGGGGGGGGACACCCCCCCCCCCCCCCCCCCCCCCGC